>CACZTH010000174.1 GCA_902784035.1 uncultured Eubacteriales bacterium | reverse complement strand
GACATCGTAAGGTTCTGAAGCAGGCGAGAGGCTATTACGGCGCGAAGAGCCGGGTCTTCAGAGCGGCGAATCCCGCCGTCATGAGGGCGCTGAGCTCCGCCTACATGGGACGGAAGCTGAAGAAGAGAGAGTATCGGAAGCTCTGGATCGCCCGGATTAACGCCGCTGCCCGCATGAACGACATCAGCTACAGCCGTCTTATGGACGGACTGAAGAAGAGCGGAATCGAGATCAACCGGAAGATGCTGTCCGAGATCGCCATTTCGAGCCCGGAAGATTTTTCCGTGCTCTGCGAGACCGCGAAGGCCGCGCTGTAATTCAGGAAGGGATGGAAACGACCGCTGCTGAGCACCGGCCGTTTCTTTTCTATAACGACAGAAGGGTACTGCCATGCTAGAAAATAAGACCGTCCTCATCGGCGTCACTGGCGGAATCGCCGCCTATAAGATCTGCTACCTGGTTTCCCGGCTGGTCCGGGAGGGGGCGGAGGTCCACGTCCTCATGACGGAGAACGCCTGTCAGTTCGTGAATCCCCTGACCTTCGAGACCCTGAGCCAGAACCGGTGCATCGTCGACACCTTCGACCGGAACCATCCCATGGAGGTGGAGCATGTGGCCCTGGCCAAGAAGGCGGACCTGTTCATGATCGCCCCGGCAACCGCCAATGTCATCGCCCGGACAGCGAATGGACTGGCTGATGATATGCTGACCACCACCTTCCTGGCCTGTGACTGCCCGAAGATCGTGGTCCCTGCCATGAACACCAGGATGTATGAGAACCCCATTACCCAGGCCAACCTGAGCCGGCTGGAAGAATTCGGCATCCAGGTCGTGAAGCCGAACACCGGCCACCTGGCCTGCGGAGACACAGGCGCCGGCAAGATGCCGGAGCCCGATACCCTGTATCAGTACATCGAACGGGAGATCGCCCGTGAGAAGGATATGACCGGCATGCGGGTCCTGGTTACTGCCGGGGCGACCCAGGAGGCCATCGACCCGGTCCGTTTCATCACGAATCATTCCACGGGGAAGATGGGCTTCGCCGTCGCCCGGGAGTGCATGCTTCGCGGGGCGGACGTGATCATCGTCCAGGGACAGGTGTCCGCGGAAGAACCGCCCTTCTGCCATGTGGTCCACGCCACGAGTGCGGCGGATATGTACCGGGAGGTTACCCGCAGGTCCCTGCTGGCGGACGTGATCGTCATGGCGGCGGCGGTGTCTGATTTCACCCCTTTGACCACCTATGACCAGAAAGTGAAGAAGCAGGAGGGCATGGTATCGATCGAGCTCCGGCGGACCATGGATATCCTGGCCAGGCTGGGGGAGACCCGGCATGAGGGTCAGTTCCTCTGCGGTTTCTCGATGGAGACGGAGAACCTGATCGAGAACTCTCAGAAGAAGCTGGAGAAGAAGCATGTGGACATGATCGTGGCCAATAACCTGAAGGTGGCGGGCGCCGGCTTCGGGACGGACACGAATGTGGTGACCCTGATCACGGAGAATGGGGTCGAGCCCCTGGAGAAGATGACGAAGGGGGAGGTGGCTTCCGCCATCGTGAACCGGATCGTCGCTTCCAGGATGGCCCAGGCCCATGTGGAAGCGGTCGCCCGCCAGAAGGAAGACCAGTAAGGCTTCCGCCCGAACCCGCCCCTGCCGCTCCGGCGGACGGGCCGGGAGGCGGGTTCCATAGACGCGTGATCGGGAAGGCCGGCTGTATCCATTGATGGGAGATGGATACAGCCGGCTCGTTTTTTTGTGCCCTGCGTCGCAGGGGCGGCGGAAGGAGGAGCGGATGAGCCGGGAACCGGCGCGGCGGCCTGCGAAGAGTTCACACCCGTCCGCGCTCTTTCATCTGATCCGCGCGGAGGCAGCGGGGGGGCGGGGCGCCCTTCTCCCAGGGAAAGGCGGGGTTTTTAGACAAAAGACCAGGATTGTAATTTGACTTGAGAGGACCATCCGGCTATAATGAGGCGTAACGTAGATAAAATCGCATTCATACAGGGATAGGAGTGTTAGAGATGGCAACGATGAAACATAAAATGGGCAGGGCGGCTTTCGGAAAGGCCTTCGACATCGCCTACGACCGGATCCAGACAGATCGGAAGAAGGCGTACATGGAGCTGTTCGGGCTGGCGGAGAAGTACATCGACGGCCTGAACATGGGCGTCGATCTGACCCGGTTTAAGGAGTGCCTGGAGGACGAGAACAGCATGCTGTTCAAGTACATCAGCCGGATCGTGGATGAGACGGACCGTCATGTCCTGAAGACCTTTGTTCTGAACTTCCTCTATGAGGCCATGTTCTGCGGCACCAAGAAGATGCACGAGGCCAGAGAGAAGTACCAGTGCAATGTGCCCTGGCTGATCCTGATGGATCCGACCAGCGCCTGCAACCTCCGCTGCACCGGCTGCTGGGCGGCTGAGTACGGCTATAAGATGAACCTGACCGTGGACGAGATGAACAACCTCATCCAGCAGGGCAAGGAGCTGGGCATCTACTATTATATGTATACCGGCGGCGAGCCCCTGGTCCGGAAGGATGACCTGATCAAGCTCTGTGAGATGAACCCTGACTGCGCTTTCGTGTCCTTCACGAACGGCACTCTGGTGGACGAGGCCTTCTGCAAGGAACTGAAGAGGGTCGGCAACCTTTACCTGGCCATCAGCCTGGAGGGCTTCGAGGATACCAACGACGCCAGAAGAGGACAGGGCGTTTACCAGAAGGTCATGCACGCCATGGACCTGCTGAAGGAGAATGGCTGCCTGTTCGGCACCTCCATCGCCTACACCCGGAAGAACATCGAGCTGGTCACCAGCGACGATTTCCTGAATATGGAGATCGAGAAGGGCGTGAAGTTCTCCATGTACTTCCACCTGATGCCGGTCGGCATGGACGCGTCTCCGGACCTGATGCCCACCATGGAACAGCGGGTCTACATGTACAACCGTCTCCGCCAGTTCCGCAACATGAAGGACGGAAACGGCCTGTTCGCCTTCGACTTCCAGAACGATGGCGAGTATGTGGGCGGCTGCATCGCCGGCGGACGGAACTACTTCCACATCAACGCCAACGGCGACGCCGAGCCCTGCGTGTTTATCCACTATTCCAACACCAACATCCGGAAGAACACCCTGCTGGAGATCCTCCAGTCCCCGCTCTTCATGGCGTATCACAACAACCAGCCCTTTAACGACAATCTGCTGCGTCCCTGCCCCATGCTGGAGAACCCCCAGATCCTGCCGAAGCTGGTAAAGGAGAGCGGCGCCAAGTCCACCGATCTGCAGGCACCGGAGACCCCGGAGCACCTGTGCGCCAAGTGCGAGGCGTACGCGAAGCACTGGGCCCCCATCGCGGACGATCTCTGGAAGAAGAGCGGTCATACGACCGGCGGGGAAGCTCAGGCGGAGTAAGCCCAGGCGGCGCTCCGGCGGCTTCCGGGCCGTCGGGAGGAGAGTATTATAGATGATGAAGCGGTTTCAGCGGCAGCCCTGCCGATACGCGGGGCGGGGTCCCCGGCGGTGGGGGAGGTCTGTCATGGCCTTCTCCCCGGGGGACGCGGCGCTGCTGGGAACCGCTTTTTTCGTGGGTCTGGATGTCTACACAGGCGGGCTCTCCGGGCTTCTGGACCTGCGAGACCTGGGAAGGACCTGCCTTCAGATGGGCCTGGAGGCGGCTTTCCTGGCGGTGGTCCTGGGACTGATGGGGCGGAGGAAGGCGGACGTCTGCCCGCCCTCTGGGTCGGACCCCGGGCCGGCCGGTCCGGATCGCTCGGGAAGTCCGGCTGGTCCGGATGGCCGATCACGCGGCGCCTGCGCCGGTCCGGGCCAGGCCTTTCTGCTCCAGGCGGTTCTCCTGGTCCTGCTAGCGGCCCTGGCGGGGACCGGGCTCACTGTTCTGGCGGGACGGATTCAGGCGGCCTGGATGGCGGGAGCGGCAGGCCTTACCGCCGGGACGGGCCAGGCTGCCATCTCGGCTTCCGCCGGAGCGGCCGGGGAACAGGGCGGCTCTTCCCTGACGGCCCTGTACGGCGGCCTTCCGGTCTGGCTCCTGGTCCTGACAGGCGGGGTCATCGGGCCAATTTACGAGGAAGTGATGGTCCGCGGGGTGATTTATCCCGCCCTCAGAGACCGGCTGGGCTTCTTTCCCTCTGCCGCCTGTGCCTCCCTCCTGTGGGCGGTCTGGCATCGTCAGCCGGCCCAGCTGCTGCCAGTCTTCTTTCTTGGCATGGTCCTCTGCCTGCTCTATGAAGTGTCCGGACGATTGGGGCTTGCTGTCCTCCTTCACGCGGGGTATAATCTTCTGGTCATTGGCATGGCAGCGGCAGGCGTCCTCTGGAACGGTCCCGGGACAGGCGGGAGAGGACAGGGTCTGGCGGAGCTGCTGGTCCCGGTCCTGGCATCCCTGGTCTGCCTGGCCTGGCTCTATCAGCTGGTCTATTCTGGAAGACGGAGCAGGTTCGGGCGGTGAGACCGTAAGGGAGAAGGAAAATCAGAAAATGAACGTTTCATCCGGCGGAGGATGGTATATAATACCAGTACCGAAGGGAAGGGAGATGTTGAGATGACTTATTTCATCACGCATATTGGATACGTACTGGTGGCTGGCCTGTTCATGGCTGTCCTGGGCCTCGTCATGGTGGCGGCTGCCCGCGCCAGCCAGCGGGAGAATGAGCGGCATGGCTATGATCCCGCCTGGGATAAGAGCGAGCTTGCCTGCGCAGGATGCAAGTTCTTCCAGGTCTGCGGCGGCATGGCTGCCATGCGGCCGGAGAACTTCCAGGAGGAGGCTTCTGCCGATGGGTCCGCCTGCGGCCTGAACCAGGCCCAGCTGGACGAGATGACGCAGAAGGTGAAGAAGGCTGTGGCCGCTGCGGAGGAGACGCCGGCGACCGCGGAGTAGAAGATTTGAAATGAAGATGAACAGGGCTGCCGCTGTCGCGGCGGCTCTTTTCGTATGACGAAGGGATGGCTTATTAGTGGCGGAGCGCCGCTTTTCAGTCATCCCCATTTCTATATTTTTTGTTCTGGAGCTGTTTTCGGGGGCGAACCAGGCTGTGCCGGGCGGTTATGCCGGGCTGCCGCGGCTGATCTGTTATGAGGAGCCAGGCGGTCCGGATCTCTTCAGCAGGTCCTGTCCCATCCGAATCCCGGTCTTTGCGCCCAGGCAGATGGTTTTCCTGCACATCAGCGCGGTCATGAGAACGCAGGCTGCCTGCACCGGGACAGATAATGGCAGATGCAGGATCAGGAAGAGCGATTGGATGGCCAGAAGGATCGTGCCGGCCGCTATCTTCCGGAGATCCATCTTGAAGGGGATCAGCTTCCGGACGCTGATGACCCGTACCGTGAAAACGGACAGATAACTTACGAGGGTTGCGATGCCTGCGCCAGATGTCCCGAGGGGAGATGGGATGAGCAGGGCATTAAGACAGATGTTCACGGCGGCGCCCAGGGCGGCGGTTTGAAGGGTCTGTCCGCTTTTTTTCTCAACTAGATACGCGCTGCCCAGGAAGGCGGAAAAGGCGGAGAAAATCATCGCGAGCGTCAGGATGGGGACGCTTTTCCAGGCTTCATAATAGCCTTCGTCGGCCAGCAGGTCGATTTCCAGCTTGGATAGTCCTGTCACCAGGGCGCCCGCTGTGAACATACAGGTGTAGAAGAAGTCCCATACGCGGCTGAAGAAACGGGCATGGGCCTCCCTCCCTTCATCAGCCTCCGCGATGGCTGAAAACTGCCATGCCTCCATGAATACAGAAGACAGGAGCGTCATTATGGTGGGGATCTTGCAGGAAACCGCGTAAATCCCGGTGGCTTCGCTGCCCAGGAAGGAGGTGATCATGAAGCGGTCGGAAACGCTGGTGATCCACCAAAAAATCGAAACCGGGATCAGGGGGACGCAGTAATGGAACATCGCGGAAGAAAGTGGACGGTCAGGTCTTTCACCCAGAAGCAGCCAAAGTTTTTCTTTAGCAGCCAGAAATAACGCGGTTATCAGGTCCGCCGCGGCCACGGAAAGGACGTAGCCCGCGATCCCCCTGTGGAAAACCGCCAGGAGGATGATATTCAGACTGATCACCAGACTGGTGTTCAGGACCCCCTGGACGGCATACAGGAGGGTATTTCCCTTGGCTCTTATATATTGGGAACAAAGGGAATGCAGGCAGGATGCCGTTACAGAAATGACCACAAGCCAGCCATATCCCCTGAGGACATGCAGTCCGCCCCAAAGGGGCAGAGAGGCAGTCAGGATCACAGTGCCCATGATCACGGTACGAAAGCCCGTGGTAAAAATCTTCGCTCCTGAATCCGCGTGATCGATGGCGAAGCGGAACACGCCGTCGATGATGCCCAGCGAAACGAACGGGATCAGCAGATTCGTCGTCTGTGTCAACAGATCTGCCGTCCCATAATCAGAAGGCGGCAGATATTCTGTGTAGAAGCGGACCATCAGGAAAACCAGGACTTTGCTCCCGAAGGTCCCGATGCTGATGAGCAGTGCATTCGAAGCTAATAGTTTATATTTATCCATGCGCTTGACTTCACTGTTTCTGAGGCTGCTGCTTTCCGCGTTTCGACCGCAGGGCCCTCAGCTTCTCCATACTGGTCAGTATGGCTATGCCGGTCAGGAAGCCAGGGACGCTGAAAGTAGCAGGACCGAGAGGCGGAAGCGGCCGGCCGGTGGAAGCGGGGCCCACAGCGATCGCGTAGAAAGAACCTGCCATAAGGCCGAGGATCAGCCAGACCATCTCGCTCCGGTGGTACAGAAGGGCCTTATGAATAAAACGGATCGACAGGGCAGCTCCCGCGATTACGCCTGTGGCGAGCGCCAGAAGGCCCCCGATGACCCCTGTCTGAAAATGCAGGAGGTTATTTACAGCGGAGATGGCGGGAAGATAAACCCCGCAGATAAGAAGAACCGTTGAGCCCGAGATCCCCGGCAGGACCATGGCGGTGATCGCCGCCATCCCCGAGAAGAATATCCAGAGGAAGTGGAAGGCTTGAAGGTGGAGAAAGTCCATCGTAATACTGACGCCGAAACCGACGCGCAGCCATGAAAATAGGATCACAATCGCGGCCCCGAGGATGGCGAAGGGAATGTTCCTCATTCCTCCGCGGATGGATTCCCTTTCAGAAGAAATGATGTAGGGAAAGGACGCCGCGGTAAGTCCTATAAACATGGAACTCATGAAATATATATGCGTAGAAAAAAGGCTTGCCAGCAGTGACGCGCAGATCCCCATGCCGAGGACCCATCCGCAGCCGAGTTTCATAATATATGTAAATCCCCTCCGCTTCGTCTCCCTGTCCCTTCCGAACAGGCTGTCGACAGATTCGATGAAACGGTCATAAAAACCGAGGATAAAAGCGATGGTCCCTCCGGAAACACCCGGAACACTGTCCGCTGCCGCCATTAATAATCCGTTTACCGCGGTCTCCAGCATTTCTCATTCTCCTATGGATATCTTGGACGTTTGATGATGCCAGTATAGGAGAAGATGATAAGAATGAAGTTAATGAGATCTAAACAAGTACTAAATCGTCAGCTTTCGCCGGAGCGGGCCGCTGACAACAGCAGGTTGACCATACTTCCGGAGAAATGGGCGGGAGGGGTTGACAGAACGCTTTATTATGATAAACTAATGAAGTACTAAAGTGGGGAAGCGGACAGGCTTCCCCTGAGAAAGGCGAAGGCCGCGGCGCCCGGAGAATGGCCGGGATGACCGAACGGCGATACCGAGCGGCGGCGCGGGCGCGGCGCCGGGGAAGGATGAGAGATGAAGG
>CACZTH010000173.1 GCA_902784035.1 uncultured Eubacteriales bacterium | reverse complement strand
GGTCTTCCCCTGCCAGTGGGCCCCGATATAGATCAGACCCACAGGCTGTTCCTCAGTCCCGCCGGAGGGGCCGGCGATGCCTGTGACGGAAAGGGTGAGATCACTCCCGGTCTTTCGGGACAGACCTTCGCACATCTCAGCGCAGACTTCCGCGGAGACCACGGTATGAGCTTCGATGGTCTCCGCCCGGACTCCCAGTTCTTCCATCTTAGCCCGGGGCGTATAGGTCACCAGTCCCCGCTCGAAAACCTGGGAGATCCCAGGCACATCGGTCAGCCGGCCGGCGAAGAGGCCTCCCGTGCAGGATTCGCAGCAGGAGACGCTGATATTCCCGGCGATGAGTTTCTTCCCGACCACCTGAACCAGTTCCTCATCCTCCTGACTGAAGACATAGGGCCCGATCCGTTCCATGACCCGATCAGCCATCTCAGCCACCGCGGCCTCCGCCTCCGGCAGGGTCGGCCGCTTCGACGCGATCCGGACCGTGCACTCCGCCGGCTTGGCATAGGTAGCGATGGTCGGGTCTGTCTGACCGTCGATCAGGTCCAGGAGCCGGGTCTCCACCTTAGATTCCCCCATGCCGAACACGCGGAGGACCCTGTAGTAGATCACACTGTCCTGACGGGCCTGGAGGTAGGGCTTCACCCGCCGCTCGTACATCCGGGTCATTTCCCGGGGCGGTCCGGGCAGGGAAATGATCGTCTTCTTCCCCTCCAGATCAGACAGGGCGAAACCCGGGGCTGTCCCCCGGTCTGTATCGAAGATCACCGCCCGGGACGGCATCATGGCCTGTTTGAAATTATTCTTCGTGAAGGTCCTGTGGCTTTCCCGCTCGATCTCATGGAGGGCCTCCGTCGTGGGCCGGTGCTCAACCAGCTGATCCCCCATGAATGCGGACACGGTCTCCTTCGTCATGTCATCTTCCGTAGGTCCCAGGCCGCCGGTGCTGATCACCAGGTCACAGTCCCGGAAGGCCAGTTCCAGCACCTCCCGGAGGCGCCCGTCATTATCCCCCACTGTATACCGGTAAAGGACGTCGAATCCCAGGCTGTTCAGCTGCTGAGAAAGGTAAACGGCGTTGGTGTCTGTCACCTGCCCCATCAGGAGCTCTGTTCCCACGCTGAGGATCGCGCATTTCATCGCCTTTGTCTCCTTTCGTCCTAGCCCTGGAAGACCGCCCGGTTCTTCACCACATATTCGACGCCGGAATAGACCGTCATGACCAGAGAGGCCCAGAGGACCAGCTGGGCGAAGATCATGATGTTCCGCCCCAGGGCGGCCTGGCCCTTCATGGCCAGCACCGCGTTAGCCAGCATCAGAAGGGGCACCGCGCACATCTGGAGGACGGTCTTAATCTTCCCGCTCATGGCGGCGGCGATCACGTTCCCCTGACTGGCCGCCACGGTCCGCATGCCGGCGATGGTGAACTCCCGCGCCAGAATGATGATCAGCATCCAGTCCGCCATGGTCCCGTCCCCGATCATCAGGCAGAAGGCCGAATAGACGAGGATCTTATCGGCCAGGGGATCCATGATCTTCCCGAAATTGGTCACCAGGTTATATTTCCGGGCGATCTTCCCGTCCAGCATGTCCGTGAAGGAGGCGGCGATGAAGATCACCAGGGCCGGGATGAACCAGCCTTTCAGATAACAAAGGATAAAGAAGGGCACGCAGATCACGCGGCCGAGGGTCAGCTTATTGGGCAGGTTCATCTTCTACCTCCACTCCTTCCAGATCATAATCAAACGCGTCCAGGATCTTCACCCGGACAAGGTCTCCGGCCAGATGGTCCCTGAGCGGGGTGAAGACCACCCCGTCGTCGATTTCCGGCGCGTCCCGCCGGGTCCGCCCCAGCATGGAACGGCCGTCCTCATCGGGCCCATCCACCATGACCTCCTGGACCGTCCCCACCAGCGCTTCATTTCGGGACCGGGAGATCTCCATCTGAAGGGTCATGAGCCCGTCCAGCCGGTCCTGTTTCACCTCCTCCGGCACCTGGTCCGCCCTGGCCGCCGCGGGAGTCCCCTCCTCCCGGGAATAGGCGAAGGCCCCCAGCCGGTCGAACCGCTGCTCCTCCACCAGATCCAGGAGAGCCTCATAGTCCTCCTCTGTCTCGCCGGGGAAGCCCACCATGAAGGTGGTCCGGATACAGATATCCGGCATGGCTGTCCTAAGCCTGGTCAGGGTCCTCCGGATCGAGTCCGGCGTGGATTTCCGGTTCATCTCCCGGAGCACCTTCCCGCTTCCATGCTGGAGAGGGATGTCGATATAGTGGCAGATCTTCGGCTCCCCGGCCATCACAGCGATCAGGTCGTCGCCGATGTTCTCCTCATAGCAGTACATGAGCCTGATCCAGGCAATCCCCCCCACCCTGCAGAGGGCAGTCAGAAGATCCGCCAACCGGGGCTTCCCGTACAGGTCCTTCCCATAGCAGCCCGTGTCCTGTGCGATGATCTGAAGCTCCTTCGTCCCGGCCGCTGCCAGCCTCTCCGCCTCTTCCACCAGGCTCTCGATGGGACGGCTCCGGTAGCTTCCCCGGATCTTTGGGATGATGCAGTAGGTGCAGTGATTGTCACAGCCTTCCGCGATCCTAAGGGGGGCCGTATAGGGATGAGCTCCGATCTTCCGGTAGCGGCTCTCCCTCTCCAGGGCGTCCGGCGCCGCTTCCCTCTGATAGGTCCGCTCCGCCAGGGATCCCGCGGACAGCTGATCCAGAATGGCAGGCAGCATCTCGTAGTCGTTGACCCCCAGGAAGGCGTCCGCCTCCGGAATCTCCGCCGCCAGTTCCTTCGCGTAACGCTGGACCAGACATCCGGTCACGATCAGCTTCTTCCCCAGGTCCTTATATTCGGCCATGGTGAAGATCTCATCGATGGATTCCCGCTTGGCGTCGTCGATGAAGCCGCAGGTGTTGACCACGATGGCGTCCGCCTCTCCGGGCGTCGTCACGATGCTGTGGCCCGCTGCCTCCAGCATCCCCTGCGCCATGTCCGAATCACTGAGGTTCTTAAGACACCCCAGTGTATCAAAATATACCTTCACAGGCTCCTCCTGTCTCCCTCATCCGTCAGAACAAAAAAATCCCATCAGACGCTCTGAAAAGGACCGCCCGCCTCAGAAGCAGGCGGCCCACCGCCCCATTATCCGGTATTCCCCGGTGACGCCGGGCTCAGGCGGGATCCCCGCCCTTCTGCCCTTCGCTCATGGCGTCCAGCTCCTCCCGGGTGATGAGGACCTGGCGGGGATGGCTTCCGTCGGGCGGGCCCACGATCTTCCTGTCCTCCATCTGGTCCATGATCCGGGCGGCCCGGTTGTAGCCGATCCGGAAGCGACGCTGGATCATGGAAGTAGAGGCCTTGCCGCTGTCCACCACGCACTGGATGGCGTCGGGCAGAAGCTCGTCCGCCTCATCGTCCGAAGAGCCGGAGGAGCTGTGCTCTATGGTGTCCAGGACCTCCTCCGCGTAGCCGGTCTCCGGGCTCTGGGCCTTCACATATTCAGTGACCCGGTTGACCTCCTCGTCAGAGATGAAACAGCCCTGGACGCGAAGCGGTTTGCCTTTATCTAGAGGCTTATAGAGCATGTCGCCCTTCCCCACCAGCTTCTCGGCGCCGCCCATGTCCAGGATGGTCCTGGAATCGACCTGGGAGGAGACGGCGAAGGCGATGCGGGAGGGAATGTTGGCCTTAATCAGACCGGTGATCACGTCTACGGAAGGACGCTGGGTAGCCACGATCATGTGCATGCCGGCGGCCCGCGCCAGCTGGGCCAGCCGGGTGATGGACTCCTCCACCTGGGCCGGGGCAGCCATCATCAGATCGGCCAGCTCGTCGATGATGATGACCACCTGGGGCATGATCTCGCCCCCCTCTTCCCGCATTTTTTTGTTATAGCCGCTGATGCCCCGCACATTATTCTCAGCGAAGGTCTTATAGCGGCCCGTCATCTCAGTCACCGCCCAGTTCAGAGCGGCCGCGGCCTTCGCGGGGTCCGTCACCACCGGGATCAGCAGGTGAGGCACGCCGTTATAGACGCCCAGCTCCACCACCTTCGGATCGATCAGGACCAGCTTGACCTCGTTCGGGTCCGCCTTATACAGGATACTGGTGATGATGGAGTTGATGCAGACGGATTTCCCGGAGCCGGTGGAGCCGGCGATCAGGAGGTGGGGCATGCTGCGGAGATCAGGGACCACCGCGTTGCCGGCGATGTCCTTCCCCAGGGCGAAGGAGATCTTCGACTTGGCCTGGCGGAAGGTACTGCCGCCCAGGAGCTCCCGGATCCTGACCATGCGGATCTTATCGTTTTCGACTTCGATGCCGACAGCCGCCTTCCCCGGGATGGGCGCTTCGATCCGGATGCTGCGGGCCCGGAGGTTCAGGGCGATGTCGTTAGACAGGTTGACGATGCTGCTGACCTTCACGCCGGGGGCCGGCTGAATCTCATACCGGGTCACGGCCGGTCCCTGGGTGACCTGGATGACGTGGGCGTCCACGTTGAAGCTCCGCAGCGTCCGTTCCAGGGTGGCGGCCCGCTGCTTGAGCAGGTCGTTCAGGCCGGTGTTATCGATCTTCTCCGGCTTGTCCAGGAGATCGATGGGAGGGAACCTGTAGGGAACGGTCATGGCCTTCTTCAGCCCCTCGGCGGCCTCCCCGGAGGTGGCCGCCTGGGTGGCGGCGTCCAGGACAGCCCGCTGGCGGCCGACCGGCTTCCCGGCCTCACCGCCGGAAGCGGCGCCGACGGCCGCCTCTTCAGAACAGGCCCAGGTGTCCTCTGTCCCGGGATCCACAGCCTTCCCGTCCAGGCCTAATCCGCCGCCTGTTTTCTCCGGCCTGCCGGAAGCGTCCGCGGCATCCGCGGCGGCCCCGCTCTTCGGCTCCTCCCCGAAGAGATCCTTCCTCTTCAGGAAGGCCACCACGTTGGACCTGCTGACCGTTCCCCTGTCCTCGTCCTCCGTTCCTGAGGCGTCTCCGCCGTTCGCGCCGGCGCCTCCGGTCCAGACGACCTCTGCCTGCTCTGACTCAGGCGAAATGATGGTCAGGGGCTGGCGGTCCGAGGCAGACGTCTGGGCGTCCTGCGGGGCAGGGACTGAGGCCGCCGCGGCCGCGGCAGCGCCCTCCTCCGGTCCGAAGGGCATGTCCAGCTCGGCCGTGTCCTGGGGCGCCTTTGTTCCTGCCAGCCTGGACTTCGCCCGGTCCACCGCCTCCTGACGGACCCTCTCCACCCGCTCCATCTCCGCGATCAGAGAAGCCTCTTCCTTCCTGTCTCTTCGTTCCGACATCCAATTGGACAGGGGCGAGTTCAGGAGGAAGAGCAGGCAGATCACGATGGCAGCGGCCGTGAAGATATAGAGGCCGGCCTTTCCGAAGGCCTTGACCAGGAGCGTCCCCAGAAACATGCCCAGGAAGCCGCCGCTCTTCAGGGTAGTGCCCGTCGTATAGAAGTGCCCCAGCCGGCTCATGACCCGAAGGTCGCTTCCGATGAAACGTCCGGAATTCAGCAGGCAGAAGAGGAGCAGGAGGAGAAGCGATATGAAGATGGTCCTCTTCGTGAAATGAAGGGCCTTATGCGTGACCAGAAGCAGGCCCACCACCACCAGGTACCAGGGGAAGATCAGACCGACCAGGCCAAGGATCCCCTTCAGGGTCGTGGCCATCGCGGCGCCGAACTCACCGCCCGCCCGGAAATACATGCAAACGAACAGGAAGATGCCCAGGGCCATATAGCCGATCCCCCAGACCGTGTCCATGAGCCGCTTCTTCCGCTTCCGCTCCTCCTGCATCTTCCGGATGTCCGCCTTCTTCTCTTCGGTAGTGCGGGGCCGGACATCGGCGGTCTCCGCCTTCTTGCCCTTCTTCCCCTTCCGGCCGGAATTTCCTGAGGACGCCTTCTGGTTCTTTTTTTTCGCTTCTTCTTCCTTCTTCAAAAAGATCTCTCCCTGCTTGATGAAAAATACGGAGGATACCTTCTGGATCAGCGCGCGGCTTCGATGATGCCCAGAATGATGACCACCGCGCCCAGGATCCAGACATAATATGAGAAATATTTCAGTTTCTGGTTGGTAACCACGTTGACCATGACTTTAATGGCCAGGACGCCGCTGACGGCGGCCACCAGAAAGCCCGCCAGGATGGGCCCGTACAGAGAACTGGCCACCCCTGCATGGAGAGCCTTCGGAAGCTCCAGGACGGCAGACCCCAGAATGCTGGGGATGGAGATCAGGAAGGCGAACTTCACAGCGAATTCTCTTTTCAGGCCGACCAGGAGGCTGGCGGTCATGGTGGAGCCAGACCGGGAGATCCCCGGGTAGATGGCGACCCCCTGGAGAACGCCCACGAAGATCGCGTTCCGGAAATTCATTCCCTCGATCCCGTTCCGGTCAGCCCCCACCCTCTCCGAGAAGAAGAGGAAGAAGCCCGTGATCAGGAAGCCGATCCCGATCATGATGATGTTCGTATAGAGGCTCTCGAAGAAATCATTAAACAGAAGGCCGATGACAGCTGTCGGGATGCTGGCCACGATGATCATGACGCCCAGCTTCCGGACCGGCCTTTCCTGGAGCCGGAGCCCCTTCCCTGTCACCAGATCCGCGATGGTCAGAACGAGCTCCTTCAGCAGGGCCCAGATATCAGACCAGTACATGATGAACACGGATACCAGGGTGCCTATGTGCAGAAGCACTGTGAAGAAGAGGACCTGGTCCCCCTTAATGCCGAAGAAATGCTGGGCCAGCGCCAGATGGCCGGAGCTGCTGATGGGCAGGAATTCCGCCAGGCCCTGGAGCAAGCCAAGGATGACAGCCTGAATATAGGACAAAAGAGAACCTCCCTCCACGGCCGGCGTCGAACCCTCCCGTCAGGCTTTTCCGCCGGGTTTTCCGGCGGGCGGGCAGACATGACCAGCCTGAAACGACACAGAAAGGCCCTCTCCGGGCCTTCTGCTCATCATATCAAGTACCGTGACTATTTATAAGAAATATATCCCTTCTCGACCAGAGCCTCCGCGGACAGGACCGCGCCGCCGGCAGCGCCCCGAACCGTGTTATGGGCCAGACCCACGAACTTATAATCGAAAATGGTATCCTCTCTCAGGCGGCCGAAGGTAACGCCGAAGCCATCCTCGTAATAGACATCCTTCGTGACCTGGGGCCGGTCAGGATCCTCCAGGTATTTAATGAACTGTTTGGGCGCGCTGGGCAGATCCGCTTCCTGGGGGAATCCGCGGAAGCTGTTCAGCCTGTCGATCAGCTCTTCCTTCTTCGGTTTCTCGCGAAAATCGATGAAGACCGTGGCCGTATGGCCCTCCAGAACCGGGACCCGGATGCACTGGCTGGTGATCAGCGGGCCATCCGCCTTCACGATCTCGCCGTTTTCGATGCGTCCGAAGATCCGGAGCGGCTCCTGCTCACTTTTCTCTTCCTCTCCACTGATATAGGGGATGATGTTCCCCACCATCTCCGGCCAGTCCTGGAAATTCTTTCCCGCGCCGGAGATCGCCTGATATGTGGAGACGACCACCTTCTCAGGGCCATACTCCCGCCAGGCCGCCAGGGCCGGCACATAGCACTGAATGGAGCAGTTCGGCTTGACCGCGATGAAGCCTCTCTCCGTCCCCAGCCGCTTGCGCTGGAAGGGGATCACCTCATAATGCTGATCGTTGATCTCGGGAATGACCATGGGCACATCCGGGGTCCAGCGATGAGCGCTGTTATTAGAGACCACCGGGGTCTCGGTCTTCGCGTATTCTTCCTCGATGGCCCGGATCTCATCCTTCGACATGTTGACGGCGGAGAAGACGAAATCCACATCCTTCGCCACGTTCTCCACATCAGAAACATCCTTCACCACGATCTTCTTCACGCCCTCCGGCATGGGGAGATGGAGTTTCCAGCGGCCTTCCATGGCCTCCTCATAGGTCCTGCCGGCGCTCCTGGCGCTGGCAGCGATGGTGGTCACCTCGAACCAGGGATGGTTCTCCAGCAGCGTGATGAAGCGCTGGCCGACCATACCGGTGCCGCCCAGAATCCCGACCTTCAGTTTTCTGTCAAGCTGTTTCATCCTGTTCCTCTCCTTCCGAGCGACGGCCGCCCGCCCCTGCTGGGACCGACTCATTCGGGCAGACCGCCTCATAATAAACGATGAAATTATACCATGGATGAAAGACCGCAACAAGCGTTCCCAGGGAACCGAAGTTTCAGGACATGAAAAAAGCAGGCCGCCGGCCTGCTCT
>CACZTH010000172.1 GCA_902784035.1 uncultured Eubacteriales bacterium | reverse complement strand
CCGTCGGCGCTGGAGAAGGCCCAGATCTGTGTGTCGATCTCGTTCAGCCGCAGGCTCTCCGCCAGAATATATGCCTCCGAGGCGATGACCTCCTGGTGATCCAGCTGAGAGGAGGATGCGTCCAGCAGGAGGGTGACGCAGAGGTCCCCGCCCAGCTTGGTCTCCCGCCGGAGAAAGATCCGGGGGTCCCGGAGGACAGCGCCCCGCCAGGCCCGGGCAGGATCCACCCGGCCCGTCCGGTCCCGGAGGAACTCGTCCGCCTGCAGGGTCAGAATCTCGTTTCGGATCATGGCGGACAGCTTCCGGATCTGGCTCTGGTACTGGAGCCGGTCCCGCTCATAGAAGGCCTCATTCTTCCCCTGCTGAGACCGGAGCCGGGCCGCCTGCTGGTCCAGGGCCCTGCCGCTGAAGCCGGAGAAGAGGCCGTTCTTCTCCCTGGCCGCCGGGCCGCTCTCCGGAGGCCTCCGGTCCCCATCTATATAATAGAGGTGACAGCCTGCATGAAGACCGGCGCAGAACCTCTCCTCACAGGCCTGGAGCCTGGCCCCGTCCAGGAGAGGCTCCCCGTAGAGACGGCGGATCCTGTCCCGGACCTGATCCGGATCCCTCCTGCGGCTGAGGCGGCCCCGGACAGGCCCTTTTCCTGCGGCCGCGGACAGACCGCCCTCCCCCGCCCGCTCCGGGCTTCGGACCAGGCTGGTGACCCGGTGGTCCAGGACCACCCAATTGGTCAGCTCCCAGCGCTGGGCCCATTTCTTCCGGGTATAGCCATGGGACAGGTCCACATGGTAGAAAGCGCGGATCGCCTGGCGGACGGCATTTGTCAGGCCTTCCCCGTCCAGGTCGGCCGCGTCCAGAAGGGCGGAGAGAAACTCCTGTTCCCGGGCAGTCAGCTTCTCGACGGGCGGACGACCCAGAATGGCCAGATACCTGGCCGCCTGGATCCTGTCCGCTGAAGTCCGCTTCGGCAGGTCCCCCGTAAGACGGACCTCCGCCTCCGCCCAGGCCCGCCGGAGCTCATCCATGGCAGGCCGCTCTTCCCGCTCCCTGACCCAGGCCGCCTGCTCCAGGGAGATCCACGCCGCCGCCTCGCACGCCTCCTGGCTGGGGGCAGCGTCCATATTCCGGAGGAGCCCCTCCACGGGGACGGGATCCAGCCACTTGTGGACCAGGCCCACCACCATATTCAGGTAGAGGTTGATGTCCTCATTTCCAGAGGCAGCCAGGAAGACCGGGTCGAATCGGTAGTCTCCCGCCGCGTTCCAGATCATGTTCCGCGCCCGTTTCACGCTGACGTCCAGCTTCTCCATGCCGCTGCCTATCTGAAGAGCTGGTCCCTGCCCAGCGCCTTCGGGAACCTGCTCCGGATCACGTCCCGGACCAGCTCCCGCTCATAAGGATCGAAGGACTTATCGGTGATGCCCATGTCCAGCGCAGCGTCCATGGGAAGCCCCCGCCGGGCCAGGTCCAGGGCGTCGATCAGCCCCCTGAGGTCCAGGGCCTTCTCCGAGACCTCCGCGCTGTCCACCTTCGCCTTCAGATCGAAGAAGAGGGCGGTGAACTGCTTCCGGTAGCTGGGGATCAGGTCCGGGAAGGTGTCCCCCAGCAGCCGGTCCAGGCTCTCCTCAGAGATGACGGGCATGCTGATGACCACGAACCGGGACGCCAGCGCCTCGTTCAATTCCCGGGTGCCCGCATATCCATAATTCATGGTGGCGATGAAGCGGGCCGCGGGATCCACCGGAATCCGTCTATAGCCAGGGATGTCGATGGCCCGGCGGAAGTCCAGGATTCCGTGGAGCACGGCCAGGGCCTCATTCTTCGCCATGTTGATCTCATCCAGGATCCCGAAGCCCCCTTCCCGGGCGCAGCGGGTCACCGGCCCCTCCTGGAAGCGGACCTCCCCCTCCCGGAAGGTGTCCGCCCCGATCAGGGCCGCCGCGTCTGTGCTCACATGAAAGGAAATGTTGAAGGCGGGCCGCTGAAAGACCTGAGCCAGGTTCTCCGCCAGGACATTCTTCCCGGTGGCCTTCGGCCCGGCCAGGAGCAGGTTCTTCCCGGTCAGGACCGCCGCCAGTGCCTTCTCCCAGATCTCCCGTCCATAATAGCGGAACTCGGGCCGGGGGATCCGGCCCGGGTCCCCGCAGGGCCCCGCGGACTCCCGGAAGGCCCTGATCCCGTCCAGAAAGCCCTGATGTACTCCTTCCGCTTCCAGGAAGGGAAGGGTCTCTTCTGCCGCTTCTTCGTTCATCATCTTCTGCTCCCTCATCATCTTACCGCCCGATCGCTCTCTCCCTTTGTCGGTTCTCAACCCCTGTCTAAGGCTCGATCGTTCTTTTCCACTGTTTACCGCCCGATCTCGATCCCCTCACACTGGATCATGGTCACGAAAAGCACCTTTTTCAGCCGGAAGACCGCCCGGTCCCCGCACCGGAGGGCCATAGGCGGGAACAGGACCCGGCCGTGCGCCGTCTCCACGGACCGGTACCGCTTCTTCTCCAGGAACTGGCTTGCCATCCGGTCGTCGACCAGGTGGATGTAGAGTTCAGAAACTTCCAGGTCTGAGTGTTCAGCCGTTACCAGCTCCACCACGATCGTATCCTGCTTTTTATTTTTCATATAGGCCAGCAGAGCCGGATCATACTCGAAGGTCATGTCTTTCGGTGCTGTCATGGACGCCTCCTCTCTTATTCTTTAGGATACCACCTTTTCGCCGGAAGAAAAGGGGCAGACCAGCAGGGGACTCTGTCATCCATTCCCCGGGACCGCAAAAATTTCCGCTCCTATATCAGGAGGTGAACACATATGAGAACCATGGAAAAATGTCACGGAAAGTTTATGGTGGCCGCATCCGGCGGCCGGTATAATCGATCTGTCTATAAGGAGAATGGGATGAGTTTTCAGAAGAATCTGGTGCAGCTGAGGGCCCGGGAAGGGATGACGCAGGAAGAGCTGGCGGAGATCATGGGCGTCTCCAGGTCCACCATCGCGAAATGGGAAGGAGGATCGGGGATCCCCAGGATCGACAATGTCATACGTCTGAGCAGGCTTTTTCAGGTCACCATCGACGAGCTGCTCCAGGGCCAGATCCGCGAAGAAGGAAAGGAGTATTCCCGTGCTGAGAGAAAATGACAAATCCAGGAAAGCGCTCGTTCTGGCGCTGACCGCCCTCCTGACCCTGACCCTGGCCTTCACGGCCGCCGGCTGCTCCAGCGGCGGAGAGACGAAAAAACCGAAGAAAACGGCGATCTACGAGCTGCTCGATAAGGTGGAAAAAGACCGGCAGGATACACTGAAGGCCCAGAAGGAAGCCATCGAGAAGGCTGCCTCAGAGATAAACGGATCCTACACCTACTATAAAGACCACCCCGACTGTCTGAAAAGCCAGTATGAGATGATGCTTACCTCTTCAGAGAAATTCTTCCGGCGGCTGAATGATTACCACAGGGAATACATCCAGCTGATGATGAAGGACCTGGAGGGGAAGGATAAGGACCGGGCCTCGGTCATCCTGGATAATTATGAGGAGGCATTCAGCTACGGTGAGGAGAATGTCCTGTCAGACTACTCTGAAAAGCAGTTCGACTTAAGGATGAAGATCTCTGACATCGGCGATGACATCGCAGAAGACGCAGAGAACGACCTGGACGACGCCCGGCAGACTGTCCTCCGCGACACCATCAGTAAGGAAGATACGGATTACGGCGGTTACCTGACTGATCAGGAAACGAACTATCTTTCGACCGCCGGCGACCTGACCTACATGGTCCGGGACTCCATCGAGAATGATAATGTGAAGGATTTGGACGCCATCCTGGATAAGTTCGACCGCAGGCTGGCGAAGAGCGAGAAGGAAAACCCCATCCAGGCCTCCTATTTCATTAAGAAGGCCAGCGGAGGGAAATCGGAGAGCGCCTCATCCTCGCCCTCATCCTCATCTGGCTCCGCTTCCTCCAGCTCAAGCGCCAGCTCTTCAAGCTCCGGCTCATCCAGTTCCGGTTCATCAAGCTCCGGCTCCGGCGGGAACCTGGTGAACGGCATGCGGCCCTCCTTCAAGAAGGCCATGGACAGCTATGAGGCATTCTTCGACAGTTACATCGCCTTCATGGACAAATACAATTCGTCCAGCGATCCTTCACAGCTCATGTCCCAATACAACAGCTTCATGCAGCAGTATTCTGACACGATGCAGAAAATGAACGCGCTGGACGACGGGAATCTGAACGACGCGGAGGAGGCCTACTACTTGAAGGTCACCGCCCGGATAAACCAGAAGCTGGCAGACAGCCTCAACTGAAACGATACCAGAAGCTGGCAGACAGCCTCAGCTGAAATGACGAGAAGCCCCGGCAGCCGGGATCAGTCCCGGCTGCCGGCGTCCTGCGGCTCACCGGCCTTCGCCTCGGCCAGAAAGGCCTTCAGCCGGTCCCCCAGCCCCTCGGCGACAAAATATCCCTCCTGGTAGCCCTTCCGGAGCTTGTCGTGATCCATCTCCGCCCGGCCGATGTCAAGGGGCCCCATGGGGGCGATCAGGAAGGCCCGGCCAGTCTCCCCGGCGCCGTAGACCTCATCCAGGGTTGCGTTATAAACCTTATGGCGGACGGACAGGGCCTCCACCAGCTTGGGATAACGCCGGAATTTCGCCCGGATGAAGGGCATCGTGGCAAGTTCCGGTTTCTTCTCATAGCCGATGGGCTGGGTCAGGACCACCACATTCCGTTCATAGCCGTCCCGCTCGGCCTGGCGGAGGGGGATCGAATCCGCGATGCCCCCGTCCAGGTAGCAGCGGCCGTCGATGGGAACCATCTTCGACAGGACAGGCAGGGTCCCGGAAGCCCGGATATAGTCCATGTCCGCCATCAGGTCTCTGACCTCCGGGTAGGCGGCCTCCCCTGTGACGCAGTCCGTGACGACGACCTTGAATTTCATCCCGCTCTTCAGGAAGGCCTCGTGATCCAGGGGATAGATCTGTTCCGGGATCTCATGGTACATGAAGTTCACATTGAAATAATTGCCTGTCCTGCGGTAGCTCTCCAAGCTGGCGAACCGCTTTTCCCCGGCGAACTCTGTGCTGCACATGTAAGCCCGCCCCTTCTGATGGGTCAGGTAGCTGCAGGCGTGGATGGCGCCCGCGGAAACACCATAAACCGCGTCGAACCGGATGTCCTGCTCGATCAGGTAGTCGATCACCCCGCAGGTGAAGGCGCCGCGCATGCCGCCGCCCTCGAAAATGATGCTGGTTTTCATCCCTGTCTCCTTCCGCGGGCGGCCTCGCGCCGCCCCGCCTTTCTCTATATTTATACCCCGCCCAGTGGCATTTCTACCAGCGCGCCCGCCTGAACCAGGTAGAGGGCCGCCTCCCGCACCGGCTTCCCGGTGCCCTCCTCCAGAGCCCGGGCGTACATCTGGACCTGGACCCGGTACATGTCCCGGATCCGGTCCGCCTCCTCCCCGAAGGGCTTCCTCGGGTCGATCCGGTTCGTCTTATAATCCAGGAGGACCAGGCCGCCGTCTTCTTCGAAGAAACAGTCGATGATGCCCTGGACGCCCACCTCTTCTCCCCTCAGTGTGATGGCCAGGTCGAAGGGCTCCTCCCGCCAAAGCTTCCCGGCTTCTCCTGCCCGGGCCACCCGGCCGCCCATGTCTGTCCGGAAGAAGGCCTCCGCGGCCTCCAGAGGCACAGCGGCCATCTCCTTCTCGGTGAAGATTTCCGCCTTCACGAGGGATTCAGCCAGCGCCTTCAGGTAAGGCCGCCCCTCCCGCTGGCACCTGACCGGGTCGATCCTCTCCATGAGCCCGTGGAAAACGATGCCCCGCTCAGCGGCAGTCAGGGGCTTCTCCTCCTGGAGGAACAAAGGCACCTCGAAACGCGCCCCCGCGCCGGCGCTTCCGCCTTCCCTGTAACCGTTCGCTTCTCCGTCAGACCATGAACCGCCGGCTTCAGCCCCAGCCCCGGCCCCGGCGCTGATCCCCGCGGGCCCGGCGGCGGCCTCCGGACCTCCCCCTTCTCCCGGGAGCCCCGCCGGGAAGGGCCCTGTGCCGGGATAATAACCCTCCCGCTCCTCCAGGGCCTCCGGCAGCATCCGGTTCAGGGCGGTCACCGAGTATTTACTCCGGAGGGCCGCCGCCTCTTCATGGGGATACCGGTAGTCCAGCATCTGAAATACCTTCTTCTTCAGGGCAGGCGAAGGCAGGCCGGCGAAAAGCTGATCCCCGGCGGGATCCGGCCGCTTCCCCGGCTTCTCCTTCGGAAGGGGGGTCCGGTCGAAGACAACCGGCGGAAGGGGAGCCGCCAGCAGGCCCAGGAAGCTGTCCCCCTTCCGGACCCCGCTCTGGGTCCGTGTCCGGAAGTCTTCCTCCGATTCGCCGGACCCCAGCATATAGAGCTGGTCCCTGGCCCGGGTCAGACCCACGTACAGGATCCGGACCTCTTCCGCCAGACTCTCTGCCCTTTCCTTCGCCTTGATCAGGTCCATATCCAGGGTCCGGAGGGACAGATGCCGGTCCGGTTCCTCCAGGGTCAGGGCCAGGCCGATGTCCTTATGGAAGTCGATATTAGGATCCTTATCGGCCATCACGAACCGGCGGCCCATTCCGCCCATGATGACCAGGGGGAACTCCAGACCCTTACTCTTATGAACGGTCATGAGCCGGACCACATCGTCCTGCTCCCCCAGGAGCCTGGCCTGACCGACCTCGGCGCTCCGGGTCCTGAGGTTGTCGATGTAGCGGAGGAAGGTATAGAGGGATCCCTGCTGCTCCCTGCTGTAATCCTCGCTCCGGTCCAGAATCACCCGGAGATTGGCCTGGCGCTGGGCCCCCTCCGGCATGGCGCCGACCATCAGGTAATATCGGCTCTCCTCCAGGACCCGCCAGAGGAAGTCCGGCAGCGGCAGGAAGGAGGACAGCCTTTTCCAGCGGCGGAGCCTGTCCCTGGCCGACCGGCATTTCGCCGCCAGACGGTCGCCTTCTCCTTCTCCTTCCCGTTCTCCTTCGTCCCCGCAGACCGAGAAAAAGGCCCGGGCATAGGAAAGATCCGGAAAACGGAGGCGGATCTCCGCCAGCTCGTCCGTGGTGAAGCCGAAAATCTCTGACCGGAGAACGCTGAGCAGGGGCACGTCCTGGTAGCGGTTGTCGATGACCCGGAGCAGATTCAGGAAGACATGGACCTCCGTCCGGTCGAAAAGGCCCTTATTATCATCCAGGTAGAGGGGGATCCCCATCTCCTTCATCACGTTCCGGTAGACCAGGCCGCTGGAGACCACAGACCGGAGGAGGATCACCATATCCCGGTAGCGGAGGGGCCGGACTTCCCCGGTCTTCGTGTCATAGAAGGGCTGGCCGACGTTCTTCCGGATGATCAGCGCCGCCAGCCTGGCCTCCCTTTCCTCGGCCCGCATCTCACGAAGGACCTGAGCCGCGGCGTCCCCGTTCCCGCTCTCCTCGGTCAGCTCCTTCTCCTCCTGCTTGGACAGGACATGGAGCTCGACCTTCCCGGACTGGCAGCCATCGGGCAGGACCAGGCCGGGATGAAGGGCCTGGGCCTCGTCATAACCGGGCATGATGGGCTGGAAGATCTGGTTGATGGTCCGGAGGATGCCGGGCCGGCTTCGGAAATTCTGGTTGAGATCGATCTTCCGGACCCCGGTCTCCCCCGCCGCCATGGCCTCCGCGTAGCGCCGGTACTTGTCCATGAAGATCTCCGGCTCAGCCAGCCGGAACTTATAGATGCTCTGCTTCACATCGCCCACCATGAAGAGGGTGCCCGGCTTCCGGACCCGGTCCACGATGATCTCCTGGATCACATTCGTATCCTGATACTCGTCGATGAAGACCGCCTTGAATTTCTCCTGGTAGAAGGCCGCCGCCTCTTCATGCGCCAGGATCTCCAGGCACCGGTGCTCGATGTCCGAGAAATCCAGGAGGCCCTGGTCCCTTTTCTTTCCGGCAAAAATTCCATGGAAGTCTGTCAGCAGCCGGATCAGCTCCTCCGCGGCATCGGCCTCCCGGGCCCGCTGGCTGGCCCACTCCGCCAGGGTGACCCGAAACAGCCTGTCCCGGAGGTCCGCGAAGACGTCCTTCGCCTCCTTCTGGCAGGCCTTCGCCTGGTCCTTATAGGCATCGAAATCCCCGAATTTCTTCTGACTCCTGAGCTGAGGGAATTTCCCGATGGCTTCCAGGGCCGCCTTCATGGCGTCCATGTCCCGCGCCGCCAACGGCCCCTTCAGGTCCAGGATCTGCTGATAAAGGAGACTGTAGGACGCTTCGAGCTTCTGCTGGCCGCTGTCCGCCAGGATGCCCAGCAGGGTCCGGAGGGCCGTCAGAATCCGCTCCACCTCTTCCTCCGCCAGGTTCCAGAACAGGCCCCAGGCGGCGGTCCCCTGCACCGGCTCCCTCAGCTGGTCCGCGGCCTCCCGCACAGCGCTCCAGGGGTCGGGCAGGGCCATGATCTTCTTATAGACAGACAAAAGGATCCGCCGCGCCCGGTCATCGCTCTTCTCACTGCTGTACTGGTCCATGAAGGCGAGAAAGGCCGGGTCCTTCTCCTCATAAGCCTGGTCCAGAAGCTCATCCAGGGCTTCCTCCTGGAGCAGGATCCCCCGGCTTTCATCGCAGATCCGGAAGCCCGGCTCCTGGTCCGTCAGGTAGAAGAAACGGCGGATCACCTCCAGCGCGAAGCTGTGGAAGGTCGAGATCTGAGCCCGCGGCATGAGATCCAGCTGGTCCTTCAGCTCCGCCGCTTCCTTCTCGTCCCCCGCCGCCAGGGCTTCCCGGGCCTTCTTCCGGATGGCCCGGCGGATCTTCTCCTTCATTTCCGCCGCCGCGGCGTTCGTGAAGGTGACGATCAGCATCTGGTCCAGAGAGATTTTCTCCTCGACAATCATCTTCGTGACCCGCTCCACCATGACCGCGGTCTTCCCGGATCCCGCCGCGGCGGAGACCAGGATGTCCGCCCCCCGGGCGTCGATCGCTTCCTGCTGAGCCTTCGTCCATTTCATAGCTTGCCCTCCCTGTGACGCTCCTATTATACCAAAATGCCCGCTCCCCGTACATCCCGCCGGAATTTGTGGTATCATGATCCCATGGGCTTCGGGCCTGGCCTCCGAACCGGCTGACGCGGCGCCCGCCTGAGGAACCCGGGCGAAGGCCTCCTGACGGAGGCGGTCCCGGGACAGGGGATCCCGGACTTCCGGATCCCGGGAGAAGGAGGAAGATCATGACGAAAACACCGAGGCCTTCAATGGTTCTGATCATGGACGGATTCGGCCTGAACCCGGACGCGTACGGAAACGCCATCCGGCAGGCGGATACCCCCAACCTGGACCGCCTGTTCTCCACCTACCCCACCACCAGCCTGGCGGCCTCCGGTGAGCCGGTGGGCCTGCCGAAGGGGCAGATGGGAAACTCTGAGGTCGGCCACCTCAACATCGGCTGCGGCCGGGTGGTCTACCAGGACCTGCTGAAGCTTTCCGCCGCCGCGAAGGATGGGAGCATGGCGCATAATCAGGTCCTGGCCCGGGCCATGGACCAGACCGTTCAGAAGGGGACCACCCTCCACTTCTTCGGTCTCCTGTCCGACGGCGGGGTCCACAGCCACATCGACCACCTTTTCGCCCTCCTGGACATGGCGAAGGCCCGGGGCGTGACACGCCTCCAGGTCCACTGCTTCCTGGACGGCCGGGACGTGCCGCCCCGCTGCGCCGTCACCTATATAGACGCCCTGGAAAAGAAGCTGGCCAGCCTGGGCCTGGGCCGGATCGCCACGGTCTCTGGCCGCTACTACGCCATGGACCGGGACAATCGCTGGGAACGGATCGAGAAGGCCTATGACGCCATCGCCCTGGGGCAGGGGCTGACCGCCCCCACCGCCGCCGGAGCTGTAACGGCCGCCTATGACCGCGATGAAAACGATGAGTTCGTGGTCCCCACCGTGGTGGAGGGCGCCCTGCCCGTATCCGACGGAGACGCTGTGATCATGTACAACTTCCGGCCGGACCGGGCGCGGGAAATCACCCGGGCCTTCGTAGACCCGGCCTTCGATGGTTTCCCCCGGAAGAAGACGGTGAAGGACCTCGCCTACGTCTGCATGACAGAATATGATAAGACCATGCCGAATGTGACTGTGGCCTACCCGCCTGAGACCTATCCGAACACCCTGGGCGAGTACCTGGCCTCGAAGGGCCTCCGCCAGCTCCGGATCGCCGAGACCGAGAAATACGCCCACGTCACCTTCTTCCTGAACGGCGGGGTAGAGGCCCCCAACCCGGGTGAGGACCGGATCCTGGTCCCCTCCCCGAAGGTGGCCACCTATGATCTCCAGCCTGAAATGAGCGCCCCCCTTATCACCGAGAAGGTCCTGGAGCAGATCCGTTCCGGCGCCTATGACGTGATCATCCTGAACTTCGCCAACGCGGACATGGTGGGCCACACCGGCAACATGGAGGCGGCCATGAAGGCGGTGGCCTTCCTGGACGGGTGCATCGGCCGGGTGGCGG
>CACZTH010000171.1 GCA_902784035.1 uncultured Eubacteriales bacterium | reverse complement strand
ATAAGCGGTCTCTCTCATTTCCTGGTTCCCTTTCTGAGCGGGCGCGCCCCGTCTGCTGATGCATATATTTTACCCGTTCCCGGGCGTATGTTAACAGAAAATTTCGGAGATAAGCTGTCCGTTCCCACGGGCAAAGAAAAAAGCCCGCCGTGAAACGGCAGGCGGACTCTCATATGATCCTCACTTCCGGCTCCAGGTCGACCCCGAACCGGTCCCTCACGATGTTCTGGACCAGCGCCATCAGGTCCAGAATGTCCTGGGCCGTGGCGCCGCCCCGGTTGATCACGAAGCCGCTGTGCTTGACCGACACCTGGGCGCCGCCCACGGTCAGCCCCTTCAGCCCCGCGTCCTGGACCAGCTTGCCGGCGAAATGCCCCGGCGGCCGCTTGAAGAAGCTGCCGCAGCTGGGGTAGCGGAGGGGCTGCTTGGCCGCTCGCTCCCGGTTGATCTCCCGCATGGACTGGCCGATGTCCCGCCGGACCCCCGGCGCCAGGTCCAGGATCACCGAGGTCACCACCTCGCCGGACTCCTCCAGCGCGCTGTGCCGGTAGGACAGGTCAAGCTCGTCTCCCATCACCGCCCGGACCTCGCTGCCGTCCCGCGAGACCAGCTCCGCGCAGACCAGGAGATCCTTCATCTCAGACCCATAAGCCCCCGCGTTCATGAAGACAGCGCCGCCCACAGAACCCGGGATCCCCGACAGCTTCTCGAAACCGGTCAGCTCCGCTTCCAGCGCCGTCTGGGCCACCTGGCTCATCAGGGCCCCCGCCCCGCAGAACAGTTTGGTCCCATACACCTTCACCACCGAGAAGGAGGGCCCCAGCTTGATGACCGGCTTCTCGCACCGTCCGTCCCTGAACAGGGTATTGGACCCATTCCCCAGGAAGACGAAATCCCGCCCCTGCTCGTGGAAGACAGCCAGAAGCCCCTGCAGGTCCTCCAGACTGTCCGGAAAATAGATCTCCGCGCTGCCGCCGGCCTTAAAGGATGTGAATTCCCGCGTATCCGCGTCCTGTATCACTTTCATTCCTCTTCCTCCGCTTCCCGCGCCTGCTGCATGGCCTGCAGCTCCTTCTTACTGTAGTTGAAATTGTCCCAGTTCATATAATCGGAGACCTGATCTGACATGCCCTTCCTGGACAAAAGCGTCCTCGTCCTGCGGCCAACATAATACGTAATGATCGAGAAGACCGGGACGCCGAGGATCATGCCGACCGGCCCGAACAGGCCGCCGCCCACGATGATGGCGAACATGACCCAGAAGCTTCCGAGCCCGACCCGGCCGCCCAGGATCCAGGGCCCCAGGATGTTGCCGTCGAACTGCTGGAGGATGAAGATCCAGACCAGGAAGATCAGGGCCTTCACCGGGTCCAGCACACAGATCACCACCGCCGACGGAATGGCCCCGATGAAGGGCCCGAAGAAGGGGATGATATTGGTGACGCCCACGATGGTGGAAATGAGCTCCGGATAGGGCAGCTTCAGGAGCAGCATGGCCGCGTAGCAGATGAAGCCGATGATGATGGAATCGATGATCTTCCCGTTAATGAAGCCGCCGAAGGTCTTATTCGTATAGGCGCCGAACTCATAGATCTCGTCCGCGTGCTTCTGGGAGAAATGGCCCTGGATGAACATCTTCAGATGGGCGGCGAACCGCTCCTTCATGTTCAGGAAGTAGACGCAGACGATGATCCCGATCACTACGTCCAGCAGGGTCCGCAGGGTCTGCAGGAGACCCATGGACACCTTCGCCATGATGCTGCCCACCCCGGGCAGGAGCTTCTTCTCCGCGTAGTCCAGGACATATTCTCTCGCCGCCTGAATGAGTTTGCCCACCTGCTTGGCCATCTCCGGATGGTGATTCTTCACGAGCTGCTTGGACAGGAACTTCGACAGCTCCTCCAGCCTGCCCGGCAGGACCTCGAAGAAGGCCACCACGCTCTTCACGATCTGGGGCACCAGAAGCCAGAGCACCGACCCGATCACCGCGAACAGGAGGACCATCGCCGCCGTAGTCCCCGCGACCCTGGCCCAGGTCACGGCCTGCCGCTCCGTCTTAAACTTCGATTTCAGTCTCTTCAGGAACCGGCGCACCGTGGTGTTATAGATGGGGCAAAGCAGATAGGCCAGGATCAGCCCGATGGTGAAGGGCCGGAGGATCCGGTTCACCGTCCCCACCGCCGACCACACCTGGCTGAGGTTCTTCATGAAAAAATAAAAGAGGATGATGGACACACCGGCGAAGGTATAGGTCGCCCACTGCTTGAAGCGCACCCCTTTCATCCGTTCTCTCATCTGTCTCCTCCTTCCGAACGCCGCGGGACTTGACTGCAGCAAAAAAGCCGCGGCTGCCCGCTCTCTATATTACCATAGATGGAGCTGGTATGCCACGGCGCTTACGAGGCTCTTTACGATGACTTAACGATGGGAACGGCAGGGGGCGGTCAGGCCGCGCCGGAAACAGAGCCGGGCCGCCCGAAGAGGCCGGGCACGCGCCGGCGACCCGGCGAAGGGCCCGGTCACCCCTTCGCCCGGAACCGGTCGTACGTAAGCGGTGAAATATCGATCGTATGGGAGCTCCCGTCCAGGATGAGCTCACTCATGGCGAGCGCGACTGCCGGAGAGATGCCAAAGCCATGCCCCGAGAACCCGGCCGCGATATAGAGGCCCGGCACCTCGGGGATCTGATCGATGACGGGGACTTTATCCGCGCATACGTCATAATATCCAGCCCAGGACCGAACGATCTTGGCGTTTTTCAATACCGGGAAGTAGCTGATGATGCCACGGCTGATCTTCGGCGCCGTCAAAGGGCCCGTCGGATGGTGGGCGCCGTCGGGCATGGAATAATACTGCTGAATGCCGCTGTTTCCGCCCATCACGAACGATCCGTGCTTCGACTGGTGGCCGTAGAAATCGCTGTCCGCCGTCCCCAGCATGACTGGAAACATCTCAGGCTCCATCTCCGTCACAAGGACCTCGTTGCGCTCCGGAATGATCGGAAGCTCTATGCCGGCGGTATCGGCGATCTTCCGGGATTCCCACCCGGCGCAGAGCAGGATCTTCTCCCCTTCATAATCCCCGTCGTCCGTCTGTACGATCCGGGCTTTCCCGTGCGCCTTCCGGATCCCGGTCACGGTCACACCGGTGATGAAGGTAACGCCGAGACGGAGCGCCATGCGGTAATAGCCCAGCGTCGTTTTCAGCGGATTAGCGTGTCCGTCCGTCGGGCACCAGCTCGCGCTCGTGACCTCCTCTGACATATACGGACAGATCTCCCGGGCTTCCTCCCCATCGATCATGCGAACGTCCAGCCCGACTTTCGTGGATTTCGCGGTGTGGGCTTCCAGGATCTTCTTATGGGCTTCGGTCTTACCGAGCCGCAGATTCCCCCGCTGCACGTATTCCACGTCTGTCTCCAGCTCCTCGCCCAGATGCGGCCAGATCCTGGAGACCGCGTACATGGCCAGCGGCAGCTCCCGGACGTCGCGGGCGGACTGCCGGACACCGCCGGCGTTCCGGTTGGAGCCGCCGTTCCCGATCTCCTTCTTCTCTAGGACGATGATGTCCTTCATGCCGCGCTTCGCCAGGTTATAGGCGGTCGCGCACGCCATGATGCCTCCGCCGATGATAATGATCGATCCCTGTTTTTTCTCCATCACGCTCACTTCCCTTCCGGATCTTTCTCTGCGTCGATGACTTCATTCGCGAAGACGTCGATCATGACCGGGCGCGCCGGAGATCTTCCGCTGATCATCCCGAGATCCTTCACACTGATCCCGGCCTCCTTCGCGATGATGTTCTGGAAATTCCGCTGGCAGGTCTGCCCCTGGCACAATCCCATGCCGCAGCGCAGCCACCGCTTCACTTCGTTCGTCGTGCGGAAACCGCCGTGAACGGCTCTCCGGATCTCTCCCTTCGTCACTTCTTCGCAGCGGCAGATGATCAGGTCATCATCCGGCTCCGGCTTAAATGGCTCCTTCGCCGCGGTTCTGATAATCTTGCTCATTATTCGGCACCTCCTTCTGCCTTAAAGAAACGAACAGAGTCCGCGTATTTCAGAGGGACCTTCATCGTCAGCACGGCGGTCTTATCCATGGCGGGAGATGTCTTTACCGACATGACCAGGGCATCGCAGACCGGCGCGCCGCTTCTGTCCAGGCCGGTGCCCTTCTGCCCCTCCTCCGGGAGCGGCAGAAATTCGTACGGAATGCTGACGGCAGCGTAATCCGGGATAGACGTCTTATCGATCAGGAAGATGGACTGGCCCGGGCAGTTCGCTACGCAGAGGCCGCAGCCGACGCACTTTTTCGTCTGATCCACGAGGGGGATGTTCGTGATGTCCCCGTTTACGAGGATGCATTTTCTCGCGCACATATCGCGGCAGGGGTTGCAGGGGATATTCTGCACGCACTCGATGACCGGATGGACGCCCTCCGCCTCATAGGAAGCGGCCGGATAATTCTGTAGCTCCTCTTCCGCGATATAGCCGCGCTCCAGCAGCGACCGGGAGATCGGATAGCCCTCGTCCGTTTCCGTCGGATCCACCCGGCCCTTATTCTTCACAGAGAACATGCCGCCGCTCATCTGGCGGAGGGTTTCCTGGCATTTCGCGATCCTGGCGCCGCATTCCTCCCCGGTGATGTAGCCGGCCTGCTCCGCGATGTGAGACGCGGCGATCTGGCCCTGCAGGATGGCGGAAGAGGCGCCCTCCGCCGTCTCCATGCGGAAATCGCCGCAGCAGTAGATGCCGGCGACCGTCGTCTCACAGAACTCATCTGTCACGGTGATGCAGGAAAGCCGGCCGGTCTGATCCGAATACTCCACATCGCAGCCCGCGCAGGAAGCCAGCTGGGTCATCGGCGACAGGCCGACAGCCATCAGGATCGTATCAACGTCCAGTTCTCTTTCTGTTCCAGGAATGACCTGGAACCTGCTGTCCACCTTTCTGATGACCGCCTTCTCCACCTTCCCGTCGCCCTTCGCCTCCAGAATGGTGGTGGACGTCAGGAAAGGCACGCCGGTGCGGGCGATCTTAGCCGCGTGAACGCCGTATCCGCCGACCCGGGGCGCCGCGTCCAGGACAGCGACGAGCTCACACCCCGCCTGAAGGAGCTGCAGACCGACGATGAGGCCGACATTTCCGGAACCCACCAGGAGAACTTTCCTGCCGGGCAGGACGCCGTGACGATTCATGAGGGTCTGGGCGGCTCCGGCGCCCATGACCCCCGGGAGATCCCAGCCGCAGAACGGCACCATGACCTCCGCGGCGCCTGCCGCGATGATGATGTTGTCTCCCTTGAAGTGGACCGACTCATCCTCGATCTTTACGAGTACCTCATGGTTCTTATAGATGCCCATGACCGGCGCGTTCAGGAAAACCTCCACGCCGGCGGCCTCCGCCCTCGCCAGAAGATTCCGGCCGATCTGGAAGCCCCGGATCATGGCATTCTGGTCCCTGGAGCCGAAGAATTTATGGATCTGCTTGAACAGCTGTCCGCCCGGCCCCGCGTTTTCGTCGAAAACAGCCACACGCATGCCGGCTTCCGCCGCCTCCACAGCGGCGGAAAGGCCAGCCGGGCCGGCGCCGATCACGATGATCTCATATCACTTCATAGTCACTCACCATCCTTCGCTTCCTGAGACGCTTCCCACTCTTCCTTCGTCTGCACGCCGTACTGCGCCTGTACGGCCATGCCTTCCTTCAGCGGCGTGATGCAGGTACGGGTATTGGGGATCCCGTCTACGATCATGACGCAGTCCGTGCAGCGGCCGATGGCGCAGAAGACGCCGCGGGGCTTATGATGTTTCGCGGTATACCGGTGGGTCATAACACCGGAAGCCTTCAGCGCCGCCGCGATCGGTTCGCCCTCGTAGCCCTCCATGTCCTTCCCGTCCAGCGTGAAGTGGACGACCCGGCCTTTTTCATAGCTGCCAAGTATGGGATGTTCCTGGATCCTTCTCTGTTTCGTGATGTCCATAATCATGCCTCCCCTGAGTAACGCCAAGCTCGGCGTCTTCCGTGTATGGCTTCATGGTAGTGTCAGACGGTGCATTTGTAAAATTGAATCATTAGATTTCGAAATTCGAAATTATCGATAATGTGTGAATGCAGGGGACCGCGCTCGTTTGTATTTGTTAAAATTCATGATTTATCTCCGCGGCGATTATGGTATTATAACAAAAGTAAACGGTTGCTGTTCGGCCTCATGAAAGTTGGGATCATGGAAATCAGAAATGTAGAATCCTTTCTGAAGATTACGGAGCTCGGTCAATTCTCGAAGGCAGCGGAGGCGCTGGGCTACGCCCAGTCGACGGTCACGGCGCAGATCCATCAGCTGGAGGAAGATCTCGGCGCGCCGCTGTTCGCTCGGAGCAATACCTCCGTGAAGCTGACGGAATTCGGAAGAGCCTTCCTGCCGCTCGCGCGGAAGATGCATAATCTTTCCGCGCAGATGTCCGCGATGGCTGCGAAACAGGAGGATGTGTCCGGCGATCTCAGGATCGGCTGCATCGAGTCTCTCTATTATTCCGGCTTCCTGAACCTTCTGCCGGATTTCGCCCGCCGGTTCCCGAAGGTGACGCTGGAATTCTTCACCAGCTCGTCCATGGAACTGCACCAGATGCTGCTCGACAATCGGGTGGATCTGATCCTCGGCCTGGTCCAGCCGATCGACTACAGCCAGCTGGAGGTCGTATTTCAGAGCGCCTGCGACGTTGTTTTCGCCGCGGGCCTCGGAAATCCCCTCGCGGGGAAAACGGACGTCAGCCTGGAGGAGATCGCGGCGCAGCCCCTGATCATGACAGAGGAGGTCAGCATCTACCACCAGGAGCTGCACCGCCTCTTCACGAAGGAGGGGCTGAAGCTGACGCACCGTTTTCGGATGCAGAGCAGCCGGGCGATTAAGGAGCTGGCCCGGGCCATGAACGGTGTCTGTTTCCTTCCCCGCTACGCGCTGCAGAAGGATGTGGACCGCGGCCGGCTTGCGGTTCTGGATACGGCCTTCCCGACGATGACGACGGAGGTCGTTTCCGTCATGAGGAAGGAGGACTGGCATTCGCCGCAGATGCGGGCAGTGGTCAGCATGTTCCGGGATGGCGGGTGGCTGCTGCCGCGCGCGCCGGAAGAGGATAAATCAACAGAAAGATAGTGAGCGCCTGCATCGCTTCACTTTCATTCGTTCTCATCAAGACCACGGGCAGACGCCCGTGGCCTTTTTCACGCTCTCTCGCTTTCCGAAAAATCCCGGGAACGCGCAGACAAGGATTTTTTTCAGTAAAATCGTGTGAATTTTCATAAACATGAACATAAAAAAACGGCCGAAATTGTTGAAAACTCCAATAATTCGTTTTTTCTGAATCACTGCTTTTGTCGTATCAATTTTACAAAACTCATCTCCCGGTCATATGCTTTACGTGTATTCAAAATGTTCATCCAAATGAATTCACTCTCAACAATATCTGACGAGGAGGTGCTGAACATGAAAACCGAATATCTCATAAACTCCATGTGCGCCGAGCTTAGCGTATAAATATCGCCAATTTCCGCCCGTCAAAGGGAAATGGTCAATGCAAAAATAGGCGATTTTTTACACTTGCCTACGACTTCGGAAAATGGTCGAAGGGCCGGGATTCCGCTTATAATCAAAGTT
>CACZTH010000170.1 GCA_902784035.1 uncultured Eubacteriales bacterium | reverse complement strand
TTAAGCGTTTTTATTTCCATGCGTGAGGAACTGCCCGGCGATCGCCTGTCCAGCCATGCCGATCCTATGAGCAGCTGAAGCCTATGAATCACTTAAGCCTATGAACCACTGAAGTCTCTGAGCGACTGAAGGATGAAATTCAGGATTGATAAGACAATAAAGATCATCCAGCCCTTCAGGCAGTCAGGTCAGCCGGAATCTTCAGGATCTGTCCGGCGCTTAGATCAGAAGTCTCCATGCCGTTCGCTTTCCTGATCTCATAGATGGTCCGCCGAACGTCCTGATCCTTCGGTGTATATTTCTCGGCCAGCGTCCAGAGCGTATCTCCATCCATTACCTGGACTACCTGGAACTTCTCGGCGGATTCGCCGTTTACCCGGACGGTCCTGAAGACCAGCCCGGTAATCATGACCATGATCATGACCAGGACCAGGAGAAATGCTGTGAAACGGGCTTTCGAAACCACTCTGAACTTCATCTGAAAACACCTCCGTAATATGATCAGCAGTCTTCGCCTTCGCGAAAACGTATGTTCTTCGCTGTGCCTTCATCCTACCAGAACGCATGTTCTTTGTCAAGCGAAAAAACAGGCGTTCGCGAATGAGGAGAACACCTGAAGCGTTAGCGGAGCGTTATTAATTAAGTTAGTGATCAGTAAGGCGCTGATAGATTCTGTCCACGAGTTTGGACAGCTTCTTTCTGAAGATGAAAAGGACCAGGAGGAAAGCCGCAATCAGGCTCCCCATCACGATCATGGCCGTATAGAATTTTTTCGTATAGAGCCAGCCGAACAGAAGACTCAGGCACATGGCAGGCACCCGCCCCGCCGTGGACAGGATCAGGAAGGGCCGAAACCGCATCTGAGAGATCCCTGCCGCGTAGGCGAAAAGGTCCTTCGGCATGCCTGGGATCAGATAGATGAGGAAGACCAGAATATAAGCCTTCTCGCTGTTCAGAATCTGGATAAATTTCGCTGTCTTCTCTTCTCCCAGCATGAGGGCCATGGCGTCCGTACCCAGGAAGCGGGCGCAGAGGTAGGTCACCGCCGTTCCCAGAACGGCGCCGATCACGGACAGAAGAATCCCCACAGGCACGCCGAAGACCACCCCGGCCGCGATCTGGAAGACCTGTCCGGGCAGGATGCTGACCACGATCTGGAGGATCTGGAGGAGGATGTAGATGAAAGCGTTCCTGCCAGGGTACTGCCGGAGCAGCTGGACCACGTCGTCCAGGGACCTGGCGCCGGTGAAGACATCCCGGTGGAAGACCAGGAGGTAGACCGGCAGGCCGACCAAAATCAGGAGAAGGACGATGGCCTTCACGATGGTGAACAGGCGATTCTTTTTTTCCGCGGTTGAACGATTCTTCATGAGACAGAAGTTTCCTCCAGAATGCGGCCGGCTGCTGGTGGGATTTTGTTACAAAAATCTCCCGGCCAGTCGTTCGGCAGACGTTCCCTTACAGAAGCCCCTCCTTCATCAGCCGGTCCAGAGACATCAGGACCCCCAGCCGGGAGTGGGCGTACGTCAGCCCGCCCTGAAAATAAACGATGTAAGGCGGCCGAATAGGCGCGTCGGCGCTGAGCTCGATGGAAGAGCCCTGGACGAAGGCCCCCGCCGCCATGACCACCTGGTCCTCATAGCCCGGCATGTCCCAGGGCTCCGGCGACACGAAGCTGTCCACCGGCGCCGCCGCCTGGATGCCCTGGCAGAAGGCCACGACCCTCTCGGCTGACCCCAGCTTTACGCTCTGAATGATGTCGCTTCGGACGTCGTCTGTTTCCGGCTGGATCTCGAAGCCCAGGTCCCGGTAGACCTGGCCGCAGAGGACAGCTCCCTTCAGGGCTGAACAGGTAACCTGAGGGGCGAGGAAGAAGCCCTCGAGCATGGGCCGGGTCTGGCCGAACATGAGCCCGCACTCGCCGCCGATCCCGGGACAGGTCAGCCGGTAGGAGATCTTCTCCACCAGGTCCTTTCGGCCCACCACATAACCGCCCGATAGAGCGAGGCCGCCGCCCGGGTTTTTAATGAGGGAACCCGCCATGATGTCCACGCCCACGTCGGTGGGCTCCCGCAGGTCCAGAAATTCCCCGTAGCAGTTGTCCGCCATGGTGATCACGTCCGGAGCGACAGAATGAACGAATTCCGCCCATTCGGCGATCTGGCTGACCGTGATGGCCTTTCGCCAGGCATAGCCCGTCGCCCGCTGGACACAGCACATCTTTGTCTTCGGTCCGATGGCCTGCCGGACCCCCTCCAGGTCGATGGAACCGTCTGGCAGGAGGTCCACCTGCTTATAAGTGACGCCGAACTCCTTCAGGGATCCCATCCCCTCGCCCCTGATGCCGATGACTTCTTCTAAGGTGTCATAGGGACCGCCGGTACAGTAGATCAGCTCATCGCCGGGCCGGAGAATTCCCTGGAGGGTAATGGCCAGGGCGTGGGTTCCGTTCACGATCTGGGTCCGGACCAGGGCGGCTTCGGTATGGAAGACATCCCGATAGACGTTTTCCAGGGCTTCCCGGCCGGCGTCGTCGTAGCCGTAGCCGGTATTCCAGGCGAAGTGGCGGTCCGCGATCCCGTTTTTCTGGAAGGCGTGGACGACCTTATACTGACAGGCCTGGGCGGTCCGGTCCAGGGCCTGGAACCGGTCCTTCACCTTCGCCTCCGCCGCCTCGACGATCTTGACAGCCTTCGGAGAAACATCGAAATCCCGTTCCAGCATGGTCTCTTCATTGAATGCGGATTGATTATTCTTTTTCTGTATCATTATTCCTGTCTTTCTGTATATCCTGTCCGTCTGCCGGTGGGGCGGCCTTTGTTCTCTCTCCCTCGGGATCCGGCGGGGCGCCTTCCCGGCGTTCCTCCTCCCATTCCATGCTCCGGACCAGGTCCCGCTTGGCTCCCTGCCGCTGGCGGGCGTAGAGCTGGGTGGTGGTCACCTGCTGGTGGTCCAGGAGGGCGGCCACGTCGTAGATGGATTCGCCCCGGCCGATCAGGCTGGTGGCGGCGGTCGCCCGGAGCTTATGGGGGCTGTAGCCGGAAGACTGGGAAGTCCGGAGAGCGATGGCGGTGTATTTTTTTACCAGCTCCCGGATTTGCCGGCCGGTCATTCTTTTTCCCTGGAGAGACAGGAAAAGGGCGTCGTCCTCCCCCGCCGGAGAGTCTGCCGCCAGCAGGGGCCGCTCGTTTTCCACGTAATCCGTCAGGACCTCGGTGACGGACCGGTTCATGGGCATGAACGACTCCTTCCCCCGCTTCCGGAAGATCACGAATTCCCCCCTGCCCTGGCTGAAGCTGGAGAGGTTCAGCTGCTGGAGCTCGGACAGGCGGAGACCGTAGGTAAGAAAGAAGATCAGGATGGCCTTATCCCGCTTCTTCGTTTTCTCCCAGTAGGCCCGCTGGTGGGCGGTCAGCCCCTCCCCCGTCGTCACCGCGTCCAGCATGACCATGACCTCATCGTCCTGGAGGGCCTTAATCGGCTTGTCGCCTGCCTTTTCTACCCGGATGGGGTCGAAGCCGTCCGGGATGTTCACAGGAACCAGGCCCTCCCGGTAGAGCTGCTTGAAGAGGACGGAGAGGGAGGATTTCTTCCTGGCCAGGGTCTTGTTCCCGTTCTCATAGATGACGGTCTCCTCTCCGGACCGGACGGCGTACTTTCGGCAGTGATCCAGGTAAAGGTTGACGTCCTGGGCGGTCAGCTTCCGGATCTCCTCCAGGGTGATCTCATGAACCGTTTCGGCCTTCGAAAGGTCCGGGTCCTCCAGCATGTAGGCGAAGAAGGCGCGGATGTCCCGAAGGTAGTTCAGTCTGGTGGCGGGCAGGACATTTCCGCGGAGGTAGACGAAGAAATCCCCTAAGAAGCGGGGCAGCTCCCGTTCGATGTCCTCACAGGCCAGATAGAGCTCATTCTCTTTTTCGACGATGTTGTCCGGGCGCCCGCTCTTATTATGGGTCCGGACCCTCTTCTCTGTCATAGGCGCCTCATTT
>CACZTH010000169.1 GCA_902784035.1 uncultured Eubacteriales bacterium | reverse complement strand
GAAGAAGGCCCAGGCCAACATCCGGGCCTTCGCCGAGGCCCAGCGGGCCTCTCTCACCGAGGTGAGGGATTTCAGCCCCCTGCCCGGGATCTACCTGAGCGACCGGGTCCTGCCCGTCTCCTCCTGCCTCTGCTACGTCCCCGGCGGCCGCTTCCCCCTGTACTCCTCCGCCCTCATGCTGATCACCCCGGCCAAGGCCGCCGGCGTCCGGCGGATCTGCGCCGCCTCGCCCGTGGACCGGAAGACAGGGACGCTGAACCCCCGGACCCTGGTGGCCATGGACCTGGCCGGCGCCGATGAGATCTACGCCCTGGGCGGGGCTCCGGCCATCTCCGCCTTCTCCTATGGGACGGAGACGATCACGCCCGTGGACCTGATCGTGGGTCCGGGCAACCAGTATGTGGCCGAAGCCAAGCGCCAGTGCTACGGTCAGGTGGGCATCGACTTCGTGGCCGGCCCCAGTGAGGTCCTGGCCATCACCGACGGCAGCGCGGACCCGGCCGTGGTCGCCGCCGATCTCCTGGCCCAGTGCGAGCATGATCCCAACGCGAAAGCCATGCTGATCACCACCGATGAAGCCTTCGGCCAGGCCGTGGCCCAGGCTGTCCAGGACGAGCTGGTCACCCTCCGCCAGCCTCAAACCGCCATGCAGTCCTGGCTCACCTTCGGGGAGATCCACGTGGCGGACAGCCTGGAGGAGGCCTGCGCGGAGGCAGACCGGATCGCCCCTGAGCATCTGGAGGTCAACACTGAAGACCCCGAGGCCCTTCTTCCCCTGCTCCACAATTACGGCTCCCTCTTCCTGGGTGGAAACACCGCCGAGGTCTTCGGAGATTACGCCTCCGGCACCAACCACACCCTGCCCACCCTCCGGGCGGCCCGTTACACCGGCGGCGTCTGGGTCGGCACCTTTCTGAAAGTCATGACCCACCAGCGGATGGATCCGGAGGCCTCGAAGGCCATCGCCCCCCTGGTCAACCGGATGGCTCTGGGCGAAGGCCTGGAGGCCCACGCGGTCGCGGCCCTGAAACGATTTTGACCTTCCGGCAGGGCAGGCGGTCTCATGCCCGGCTCAGGGCTCCCTCTGGAGAGCTTAGCTGAAATACGACGAACGGTCCCATCACGACGAACGGTCCCATCCCCCGGCACGCGGGGAATGGGACCGTTTCATTTTCTTGCTTCTGTTTCCCGGAGGCAGCAGACCTGCCGGACGCCTGTTCCGCGCCCTGCCGCGGATTCAGTCCACCCGATAGCCCTTCTCACCGATCAGGTCCACGATCTCCTGAGCCAGCGCCTGAGCGGTCTCCTCCCGGTCAGCTTCCACCATGACCCGGACCAGGGGCTCTGTGCCGGACCCCCGGACCAGAACCCGGCCCCGGTCGCCCTCTGAGAGCCTTTGTCCGACTTCCTCCACCTTCGCGGTGACCTCGGGATCGGACAGAACCAGCTCCTTATCGGCGACCCGGACATTAATCAGGGTCTGGGGATAGACGGGCACGGGGGCGGCCAGTTCGCTCAGGGGCTTCTGCCGGTCCATCATGACCTGCATGACCTTCAGGCTGGTCAGGATCCCGTCGCCGGTGGTGGCGTACTTCGAGAAGATGATATGGCCGCTCTGCTCGCCCCCGAGCCGGCAGCCGTTCCGGGCCATGTAATCGTGGACGTATTTATCACCGACCTGGGTCTTGGCATAGCTGACGCCGATGGCGTCGAAGGCCTTATAGAGGCCGTAGTTCGACATGACGGTGGTGACCACGGTATTGGTCAGGAGCTTGCCCCTTTCCTTCATATAGCGGCCGTAGATGTAGAGAATCTTATCCCCGTCCACCAGGTCACCGTTCTCGTCCACCGCCAGACAGCGGTCCGCGTCCCCGTCAAAGGCGAAGCCCACGTCCAGCTTCTTCTCCCGGACCAGCCGCTGGAGACCTTCGATGTGGGTCGAGCCCGCGTCCCGGTTGATGTTGGTCCCGTCAGGTTCGTTATTAATGATGGTGACCTCGGCGCCCAGGGCCTCGAAAACAGAGGGCGCGATGGTCCAGGAGGCGCCGTTGGCGCAGTCCAGGCCCACCTTCACGCCCCGGAAGGAATACATGCCCAGAGAGATCAGATAACCGGCGTAACGGTTCCGGCCAGCCACGTAATCCACGGCCCGGCCGATTTCCGCCCGCTCGGCGAAGGGGATCTCCGGCCAGTCCCGGCCGAAGACATGGAGCCTGCCGTCCAGGTAATCCTCCACCAGGCCGATGGTCTCCTCATCCATCTTCTCACCGCTCCCGTTCAGGATCTTGATCCCATTATCATAGAAGGGGTTGTGGCTGGCGGTAATCATGACGCCGCAGTCGAAGCCGTCGGTGCGGGTGATGTAGGCGACGGAGGGGGTGGTGGTCACGTGCATGGTATAGGCGTCGGCGCCGGAAGCCACCATGCCCGCGATCAGGGCGAATTCCAGCATGTAGCTGGACCTTCTGGTATCCTTCCCGATGACGATCCTGGGCTTCCGCTCATCGGCGCCCCACCAGCGGACCTCGAACCCGTCCGGCTTCTGACTGTGGGCAAGCCGCTTCTTCTCACCGCAGTACCAGCCCAGGAACCGGCCCACCTTATAGGTATGGTCCGCTGTCAATCCCAGGTTCGCTTCACCGCGAAAACCATCTGTTCCGAAATATCTGCCCATTCTGTGCTCCTATCTGTCCGCCTATTTCTCCTCCCGGCTGAAATAATCCTGGAGGAAACGGACCATCCGGAGAGCCACCGGCGAGGCGTCCGCCGATTGAATATAAATGCCCTCTGTAATATACTGCGCCGGCTCGAAGGGGCGGACCACCGCGTCCTTCACCCGGTCCTGCATGGTCAGGGCGTTCGTGATCAGAACGCCGAAACCGTGGTTCACCATAGCGAAGGCTGTATCCGTCTCCACCGTCGTATATTTAATGTTCGGTGTCACATCGAACCGGGCCAGGAGCTCAATCACATCCGGGTCCTTCCCATAGGCGGGAACAATCAGCGGCACACCGGACAGGGCGGACGGCGCGACAGCCTCCTGGTCCGCCAGCGGGTGGCCCTGAGGAATGACACACATCATGGGATCCTTCCGAAGGGGGATCCACCTGAACTTATTCTTCTTCTGGTAACTGCAGAGGCAGAAGTCCACCTCGTTCTTCGCCAGCATGGCCTCCAGCTCCTGCTGGACGCCCTCCCGGATCTCGATGCCGACCCCCGGGTACTCCTTCTGGAAGCTGCTGAGGATGGCGGGCATCAGATGGATGGCGATGCTGGAGAAGGTGCCGATCGTTACTTCGCCGTTCTGCAGGAGACGGATCTCCTGGGCCTGGCGCTCCAGCCGGTTTCCCACCTGGATCAGCTCCCGGAGGATGGGGACCACCTTCTTCCCGTTCTGGGTCAGGGTGATGCCCGCGTGGCCCCGCCGGATGATGGGAAAGCCCAGCTCATTCTCCACCGCGTCCACGTTATAGCTGACGCCGGCCGTGGTATAACCCAGCCGGGACGCCGCCGCCGAAAGACTGCCGCTGTCCACCGCGATCAGTAATATTTTACATTTATCCAGATCCATTCCCCGCCTCCCGGAGGATTTACCTTTCAACTTCCATTAAATGTTATCGCACGGGCCGCCGCTCTGTCAACAATCCCTTCCGGTTCTTTTTTGTACAATTGCACACCAGGCGGACATGCACCCCCGGCAGCCGTTCGCCCTTCACAGCCCCACTCCCCTTCCGCAGGCGCACGAAAAAAAGGCTGCCCCACAGCCTCCGCTATGGAGCAGCCTTTCAAGGCTTCTTAGATACCCGGCCGATGCCAGGTCCTCAGGTCCCCGGACTTACTTGGTCTGGAACTCGGGATCCGCGTGGTCGATTCTCTGGAGCGGCTTCTTCACGACGAGCGTACCAGTCGCTCTGCCGCAGAGGACAGGCTCAGGCAGAACGTCAGCAGCGCTGTCAGCCAGCTCAGGATCTCTCGGGAGGGTGATGACCTTATAAGCTTCGAACTTGCAGGTCAGGTGCTGAGCGCCAGCTTCGATGATCTCACCGGTATACTCCATGAAGTCGCCGGAGTAAACAGGAGCGGTGAACTCGATCTTATCATAGCCAGCGAACAGGGACTCATCGCCGAACAGTCTGATGGCCAGCTCGGTGCCGACATCGCCCCAGAAATCAACGATGTGAGAACCGTTGACCAGGTCACCAGCGTAATGAGCTTCACCAGCGGACATTCTGACTCTCAGCGTAACTTTCTTTCCAACCATTGGTTTAACCTCCTTAAAAAAACTCAATCCATGAGAACGATCTTTGTAGTTTCAATATAGCATCAGCCCCCCTAAGTGGAAATACTAATTTTCTGAATGCCTGTTTTAGCAAATTTTAAGACCGCTCAGCGAGTTCGAATTCCGGTTGGGGGAGGGTTAGGACGACCGTCGGAAGGCATTTTTCTATTCGATTTCCTCCACCGGCAGAATGATCCGGGTCACCTGTTCCTCCTTCTTCTCCAGGTCGATGGGCGAGATGATGAACTCCTCCGTGGCTGGCCCGGCGATCCGGAGACCATGCTTCTGGATCCACCGGTTCATCGCCACATAAGTCTGGATGATGGCGCCGTAATCCCCGATGTGGACAGCCGTCACCGCCGGAAAGCCGCCGAAGGGATGGCTGAGCGCCCCGCCTGTGTCCGCCGTCCGCCCGGCCCTGGAGCCAACCTGAACGCTGAATTCGACCTTACAGTCCTGAGACAGGAACTGGCCCATAAAACCTGTGTGGTAGATGATGTAGAAGGGCCCGGTCACCGACTGGTCCATGTCCCTGGCTTCCTCATTAATCTCGATCCAGCGGTTCAGGTTCACTTCTTCATTAATGTAGAAAGGCATCAGCTCCGACCGGCCGAACAGGGTGATCTCCGGCAGGAACTCCCTCCGGATATTCGGCGCCTCCCCCTTCCGCCCGATCAGCTCCGCCCCCTTCCGGATCCTGTTTTCGAAGACTGTGAGTTCCAGGCTCAGCCGTTCCAGGGTATCGATCCGCCGTTCGATCTCCTGGACCTTCGACGCCGCCAGATCGGCCAGGGCTTCCGCGCTCTCATCTTCCACCAGCTTCTGAATCTCCCGGATCCCGATCCCCAGGAGACGGAGCCTGCGGATGATGAAAACCCGCTGAAGCTGATCATCACTGTAATACCGATATTTGCTGGATTCCTTCCGGACCGCCGGTTTCAGCAGACCGATCTGATCGTAGTAACGGAGGGTCTTCACCGGGATCTTACAGACCCGGGACACTTCTCCGATAGAATGAAGCGCGCCTTCGCCTTCCTTCATGTTCTCCTCCTGGCGGGCGGCTCTGTCCGCCCGTTCCAGGATGATTCTATCATAAACTCTCCCCCCGCTGAAGAGTTTACCCGTCTTTTGCAGAACAAGCGGGGAAGAATATTTTCGGCCTTGGTTGACCCTCCCCCCGGGGGAGCCCCTAATGTGAGGAGAGGGAAAAATGAAAGCTTGTGCATATTACAGGAGGATATTGATATGACGAAACCCTTGGAAGGACTGAAGGTCATCGACCTGACCTCCGCGCTCAGCGGCCCGTTCTGCACCATGATGCTGGCGGACTACGGCGCCGAGGTCATTAAGATCGAGCCGCTCGCCGGCGACCAGACCCGGGACTGGGGACCCATGGAGGAGAAGAGCGGTGACAGCGCCTATTTCGCCGCCTTCAACCGGGATAAGAAGGGCGTAACCCTGAACCTGAAGTCCGACAAAGGCCGTGAGCTTTTCTACCAGATCGTGAAAGACGCCGATATCCTGGTAGAAAATTATAAGGTAGGGGTGACAAAGAAGCTGAAAATCGATTATGATACAGTGAAGGAGATCAACCCGGAGATCATCTATGCCTCCGGCACCGGTTTCGGCCAGTATGGCCCCATCGCCCACCGCCCGTGCTACGACGTGGTGGCTCAGGCCATGGGCGGCATCATGAACCTGACCGGCTATCCGGATCAGCCTCCTGTGAAGGTGGGTCCCTCCATCGTGGACCACGTGATGGGCATCTACCTGACCGTGGGCGTTCTGATCGCGCTCCATCATAAGGACGTGACCGGGCAGGGACAGTTCGTCGACGTGGCGATGCTGGATTCCATTTTCAGCGTCCTCGAGAACGCCACCATCAACTATACCGTTGGTCATACCATCCCCCAGCGGCAGGGCAACATCGATCCCTCCATCACCCCGTTCGACGCCTATGAGTGTAAGGACGGCATGGTGGCCCTGGGCGTTGGCAACAACCGGCTGTTCGAGAAATTCTGCAATAAGACGGGCCTGACCCACCTGCTGGATGATCCCCGCTATTCCGACAACTGGCAGCGGACCCTGCACTACATCCCTGAGCTCCGCGACACCATCCGTGACTGGTGCAAGCAGTACACGAAGAAGGAGATCGAGGACATGATGGATGACGCCGGCGTCCCCTGCGGTCCTGTGCTGAACATTAAGGAAGCCATCGAGCATCCCCAGATTAAGGCTCGTGAGATGATGGTCCACTGCCAGCATCCCACCATGGGCGACATCGAGATTCAGGGCTGCGTCATGAAGCTGTCCGAGACCCCGGGCAGCGTGGACCAGCCGGCGCCGCTCCTGGGCCAGCACAACCAGGAGGTCTTCGGCATCTCGGAGGCTGAAGAAGACGAACTGATTAAGGAAGGTGTCCTCAGCTCCTACCGGACCGAGGACTGAGCCCCGTCATCTCCGGGGCCCGGCGCCGCCCGCGCCCTTTCCCGGAGGAGACCATGAAGAAGAAAGCATTGGTAGCGATGAGCGGCGGCGTTGACAGCAGCGTCGCCGCCTATCTGGTGAAAGACGCAGGGTATGATCCCATCGGGATCACCCTGCGTCTTTATGACAACGAATTGATCGGAGAACCCCCGGTCTGCGAAGGAAACACCTGCTGCAGCTTCCGGGACACCGAAGACGCCAGAATGGTCTGCGGCAGGCTGCAGATCCCTTTTTATGTGCTGGACTTCCGGAAGCCCTTCCTGGACACGGTCATCCGCCGCTTTATCGAGGGCTACCTGCGGGGAGAGACTCCGAACCCCTGTATCGACTGCAACCGGTTCATTAAATTCGGCAGCCTGTACGAACGGGCCCGGGAACTGGACAGAGACTTTGTGGCCACCGGTCATTACGCCCGGATCCAATGGGACGAGGGCTCCGGCCGCTACCTCCTCCTCCGTTCCCGGGACGAGAAGAAGGACCAGACCTACGTTCTGTACAGCCTGACCCAGGACCAGCTGGCGCATACCCTCTTCCCCCTCGGCGGTCTCCGGAAGACAGAGACCCGGGCCATCGCCGAGGCCCAGGGCTTCGTCAACGCCAGAAAGCACGACAGCCAGGACATCTGCTTCGTCCCGGACGGCGACTACGCCGCCTTCATCGAGCGGCAGACCGGCGGCCACCCGGCCTCCGGGGATTTCGTGGACAAAAAAGGGACCATCCTCGGTCAACACCGGGGCCTGATCCACTATACGATCGGCCAGCGAAAGGGTCTCCGGCTGGCCCTTCCCCATCCCATGTATGTTGTGAAGAAGGATATGTCCCGGAACCAGGTCCTGCTGGGAGAAAATGAAGATCTTTTCAGCAGCGACCTGGAGGCGGACCAGTTCAACTGGATCGCCTGCGAACCACCTGAAGGTGATCTCATCTGCCGGGCGAAGGTCCGCTACAGCCAGCAGGAGGCCCCCTGCCGGGTGACCTCCCTGGGGCCGGACCGGGTCCATATCCACTTCGACCGTCCTCAGCGGGCCCTGACCCTGGGCCAGGCCGCCGTCCTTTACGACGGAGACGTGGTGATCGGCGGCGGAACCATCTGTCAGGTCTGACCCCGGCGTAGCAGCTCCAGATTTTTTCCATTGAACAACATTAAAAAATTTCATATTTTTTGTTGCCAAGCAACCTTCTCGATGGTATACTAAACACAATTCATGAAAGCGATCGAAAGACAGCAAAGGCGCTGACTCATAGAGTCAGCGCTCTTTTTTTCCAGGAAGCTTATCAGGACATCCTAACTAGAAGAAAGGTAATTCGATGATCACGGTAAACTACGACTTGGACAACGAGAAGGAGAAGGAGGCGGGCGAAGGTCCTGTCATCGAGTCTCTGCTGGCCGGCATCGGCGATGAAGCACTTCTCCTCCACTACCACGAGGAGACCCTGGGTCCCCTGGAACGGTACGACGAGGATAATGGCACCGAATACGCGAAATTCCTCCGTGTCTATCTGGAATGCGGCGGCAGGCCACAGAAGGTCGGTGAGCGGCTCTACATTCACCGGAATACTGTGACCAATTATCTGAAGAAGATCCGGAGCATTACCGGCAAAGACATGACCCACCTGGACTGCCGTGTAGAAGCCTATCTCGCCTACTGCGTCGAAGACATGCTGAACGAAGGCAGCAGTGAGGAAGCCCTGGGCTGACGAAACAGCCGGAAGGCGTTCGGCATCTCATCCCTCCTCCCCCAATCATTTGCAATCTCCACGCCCGCGCCCCATTTCTTAGCCTTTCATAGGGGCGCGGGCCCGCCAAGCGGCGGCGCCTCCAGACGCCGGAAAACAATTATAGATCCCATTGGCATCCCCCTGGGATTCCCCTCTCATTGACCGCTTCGGCGGTCTTTTTCTTTTTCTTCACCGGCGCGTCCTTCCCCGCTGGTTCGAGCGCGTCCACCCAGCCAACCCGTCGGCCAGCCGCCACTCCCGCTCACCGCCGGACACGAAAAAGGAGCGCCCCCTTCTGGGAGCGCCCCGAAATTTCAAATTGGATTACTTTCCAGTGTAACTTACACTTCCTGGCTCTGCTTATAGGCCTTGATAGCTTCGGTCAGAGCGGGAACGATCTTATGCAGGTCGCCCACAACACCCAGGTCAGCAAGCTGCATCATCGGGCAGGACTCATCCTTATTGATCGCGATGATGTACTCGGAATCCTCCATGCCAGCGAGGTGCTGGATCGCGCCGGAGATACCGCAGGCCATGTAGAGGTCCGGACGGACGGTCTTACCAGTCTGGCCGACCTGACGGGACTTCTCGATCCAGCCATTGTCGACGCCGATACGGGAGGAGGAAACCTCGCCGCCCTTGAACTCCTTCGCGAGCTCTCTCAGAGGCTCATAGCCCTCGGGACCGCCAACACCACGGCCGCCGGAGATCAGGACCTTCGCGTTCGTGATATCGACAGCCTTCTTGGCGTCTTCCACGACCTCGACGATCTCAACGTTCATGTCTTCCGGAGTCAGCTGGGGATCGAACTCGATCAGGTTGCCGGTGGCACCCTTCTGTCTCTCAGGCAGGGGCATGACGCCGGGACGGACGGTAGCCATCTGCGGACGATAGTTTCTGATCAGAATCGTCGCCATGATGTTGCCGCCGAAAGCCGGACGGGTCATTCTCAGCAGGCCCTTATCCTCGGGCTTGGCATTGGTTCCATCATCGATGGCGAGGCCGGTGCAGTCAGCGGTAAGACCGGTGTGGATACGGCCCGCGACACGGGGAGCCACATCTCTGCCGATGCTGGAAGCGCCGAACAGGACGATGTTGGGCTTCTTCTCAGCAATCAGGTTGTAGATGGCCTTCACGTAGGGCTCGGTGACGAATTCCTTCAGCATCGGATCCTTAATCAGGATGACGTTCTTGGAACCATACTCGAAGCAGGGCTGAACCTGATCCTCAATGCCCTCACCGCCGAGGATGACAGTGTAAACTTCCTGGCCCAGGTCGTCGGCCAGCTTATTGGCGATGCCGATCAGCTCCATCGTCACCTTCTGGACGACGCCGCTGCGCTGCTCAGCGATGACGAATACGCCCTTCGCTTCTTCCTTCTTGATTTCAATACTCATTTTACGCTTGCCCTCCCCGCTAAATCAAATGTCTTTCGATCAGCTTCTCCATGATGGCTTCAACAGCCTGCTCAACGGTCAGATTCGTCTTCACTTCGCCAGCGGTCTTGGCGGGCTTGGTGAAGGACTTGACGACGTTGGTCGGAGAGCCCTGGTTGCCGATCCAGTCAGGATTGAACATGTCCTTGACATCCTCGAAGGTGATGATGCCAACTTCAGAATTGTAAGCATCCACGATCTTGCCGACGTTCATGTAACGCGGCTCGCTCAGCTCAGACAGCGCGGTGATCAGGCAAGGGGTCTTGATGCGGACCATGTGGGCCTTATCCTCGAACTGACGCTTGACGACGATGGCGTCCTTCTCCAGGGTCAGCTCTTCCGCGTAGGTGACCTGCGGCAGGTGGAGCTGCTCAGCGATCTGGGGACCAACCTGAGCGGTATCACCATCGATGGCCTGACGGCCGGTGATGACCAGGTCGAAGCCGATCTTCCTCAGACCAGCGGCGATGATGGTCGCGGTAGCGTAGGTATCGGAACCGCCGAACTTCCGGTCGGACATCAGATAAGCCTTATCAGCGCCCATGGCCAGAGCCTCTCTCAGCGCGACATCAGCCTGGGGCGGCCCCATGGAGATGACCGTGACGGTGGAACCGTCATTCAGCTGCTCACGGATCTGCAGAGCGGTCTCCAGACCAGCCTTATCATCGTGGTTGATGATGCTGGGAACACCGTCTCTGATCAGGTTATTGGTAACAGGATCGAGCTTGACCTCTGCTGTATCAGGCACCTGCTTAATACAAACTACGATTCTCATTGTGTCATACCCTCCCTATTTCAACACTGCACCGGAGATGATCATCTTCATGACTTCCGATGTACCTTCATAGATTTCAGTGATCTTCGCGTCACGCATAGCGCGCTCCACCGGATACTCACGGCAGTAGCCGTAACCACCCATCATCTGGACGGCGTATCTGGTCACGATGTTGGCGACGTCGGAAGCGAAGAGCTTGGCCTGAGCCGCGACAACCGCGATGTTCTCGCCGTCATCCTCAGCCTGAGCGGCTCTCCAGACCATCATCCGGGCAGCGTCGATCTTCGTCTGCATCTCAGCGACCTGGAACTGGGTGTTCTGGAACTTGGTGATCGGCTTGCCGAACTGCTTTCTTTCCTTCGCGTACTTAATCGCCTCGTCCAGGGCGCCCTGAGCCAGACCGACGGACTGAGCGGCGATACCGATACGGCCGGAGTTCAGCGCGTTCATGGCGATCTTGAAGCCCTTATTCACCTGACCCAGGATCCGGCTCTTCGGAACTCTGACATCCTCATAGGTCACGATGCAGTTGGAAGCGGCGCGGATGCCCATTCTCTCAATGTTTTCGCTAATGCTGATGCCAGGCATCTCCTTCAGGTCGACGATGAAAGCGGTCAGGCCCTTCGCGGCGGGAACCGTCCGGTCGGTCAGCGCGAACACGACGCAGGTGTCAGCGAAACCGGAGTTGGTGGTGAAGATCTTGGAACCATTGATGATATAGTCATCGCCGTCCTCGACAGCCACGGTCTGAGCACCCTGGACATCGGAACCGGCGCCCGGCTCGGTCAG
>CACZTH010000168.1 GCA_902784035.1 uncultured Eubacteriales bacterium | reverse complement strand
GCCGGAGACCGCGATCCCCAGCATATAGACCGCGTCGTTCCCACCGGTCAGGAAGGCCCCATAGAGGAGCTGTCCCACGGTGACCTTCTCCCCCGCCTTCAGACCCATAGCGGCTCCGGGCTGTGCCACCGCCTCCGGGACCACGACCGTCTCTCTGTCCATGGACACCCGCTGAACCGCCGTCAGCCCGGCCGCCAGCCGGGCGCAGCCAGCCATGCCCACCCGGTCCCGGTCGTTCTTCTGAACCACATACTCGCCGGTGTTCTCACAGTACATCACCACGTTTTTCGATGACAGCGCGGGAACACCGGTCTGGCCGTCCGTACCCGCCGCGCAGGCAGGCCCAAGCCAGGCCATAACCGTCTGGCTCAGCAGAAAAAAGACTGCCACGAAAAGAATGGCCGGGAGCAGGGCGCCTCCGCCCCCCGGTCTCCCAGTCCTTCTTCCTGCCCTGTTTTCTGTTCTGTCCGCCATGGAGAACCGAAACCTTTCGACGCCCCGCTTCTTCAGCGGTTCTCTTCCTCGAATCTCTTCATGAAGGCGATCAGCGCGTCCACGCCCTCTTCCGGCATGGCGTTATAGATGCTGGCCCGGAGCCCGCCGATCAGCCGATGGCCCTTCAGGTTGATGAGCCCGTTCTCTCTCGCTTCCGCCACGAATTTCTTATCCAGGTCCGGATTCCCGGTCACGAACACGACATTCATGAGAGACCGGTCCTCCGGCCTCACCGTGGTCTTATAAAAGTCCGTGCTGTCCAGATAATCGTACAGCTTCTTCGCCTTCCGGACGTCGATCTCGTGCATGGCCGAAAGCCCGCCCAGCTTCTTCAGGTACTGGAAGACCAGGCCCGCCATGTAGATCGCGTAGCAGGGCGGCGTATTGTACATGGAATCCTTCTTCGCGTGGGTCTCGTAATCCAGGTAAACGGGGGTATTCTCCGGCGCCTTCCCGATCAGGTCCTCCCGGACGATGACGATGGTCAGGCCGGCAGGCGCCACATTCTTCTGAGCGCCCGCCCAGATCATGCCGAACCGGCTCACATCCACCTCTTCCGACAGGAAACAGCTGGACATGTCCGCCACCAGGGGGATGTCCCCGGTATCCGGGATCTCCTGGAAATGAGAACCGAAGATCGTATTATTATAACAGATATAAACGTAATCCGCGTCCTCCCGGAAATCCTTCCGGGTCAGCCTGGGGATATAAGTGAAATTCGCGTCTTCAGAACTGCCCGCCGCCCGGACATCCCCGAACTTCTTGGCTTCTGTGAAGGCCTTCTTGGCCCAGTTTCCTGTGACGATGTAATCGGCCTTCCCCGACCCGTTCATCAGATTGATCGGCACCATGGAAAACTGCAGGGTGCCGCCGCCCTGAAGGAAAAGGACCTTATAGTTGTCCGGAATGGAAAGCAGGTCCCGCAGGTCCCGCTCCGCCTGGTCGATGATGGCCTTAAACTCGGCGGACCGATGGCTCATTTCCATGACCGACTGGCCGGTGCCTTTATAATTGAACATCTCCGCTGCCGCTTCTTCCAGGACCGGAAGAGGCATCATCGAAGGGCCAGCAGAAAAATTATAAACCCTATCGTATTTCGCCATCGCGCTTCACTCCTTGCCTATTCATTCATCCAGCCAGTGCCCGCGGGCTTTCCCGGCGCAGGTAATTATCTGTCATATTATACCACCGCCCCAGGGGGAAGTAAAGAAAGCCGCCCCGATCATGATCTGGCTGAGCGGACAAAAAAAGAGCGGCTGAAGCCGCTCTCCGCGTTCGGTCATTCAATTTCAGCCTTTTCCCCTCCCCCGCTTCCGGGACGCCGGTCAGAAAAAGCGGCGGATATCCCGGATGGCGCCGGAATAAGTGATATCGGTCACGATAATGCCCGAGCTGGGACTGGAAGCGTGGATCATCTTTCCATCCCCGATGGCGATCCCGCAGTGGCCCTTTCGGAAGATGATCAGGTCACCGGGCCTGGCCAGAGCAGGATTATTCCCGACATGACGACCGTAATAAGCCTGGGGGAAAGCGCCATGGGGAAGCTTGATCCCGAATTTCTCATAGATCTTCATGGTAAAGCCGGAGCAGTCCGCCCCATGGGTCAGGCTCTCGCCGCCGTACACATAGGGATTGCCCCTGAACTTCAGGGCATAGGCGGCCACTTCAGCGCCCGTATGAGGGAGACCGGTCCCCTTCAGGACCTTCTTCGTCACAGAGGGCTGAAGGGTGGTCTGGGAAATCACCTGAGTAGAGACATACTTCCCATTCACGGAAACCACCTCGCTGGTTACCCGCTTGGTTCCATCCTGCCCGGCAGTCGTCACCTTCTGCTTGCCGCGCTGGATGCTGTCGGTTCCCTTCGTCTTCGTCCCGTGGGGGATGACCACATCCTTCGTGGTCTGGACGCTGACCCGCACATCCACCTTCTTCGAGGCGGCAGCCGCGGCGACTTCAGGGGAAGCGAAATCCGGCGACCGATAGGCGAAATACTCCTTCCGCACCAGTTTCACAGCCGGCGTGATCTGCACGTCCACCTGTCCCTCCGCCGCCTGCTCGCCGGTGACATACATGCCTCGGAGGAGCTCCAGCGTCCGCTCCGCCTCATTCTCAGTCTTCAGACTGGCCAGGGTAGTACCCTCCGCCTCCAACTCCCAGTAGGAGGCCGTGGCGAAGGTCTTCAGCGAGAATGCGGAAACGCAGACGAAGATGATCATCACAGCAGCGATGATCATCTTCAGATGGAGACGCGTTTTCAGATTTCTGATTTTCATCCACATAACGGTCAGATCCTTTTCCCTTTCCCCTGGACTGCGGAAACTACAGAACGATGCGAGTCGCCGCCAGAGGACGCTTCCCGGAATAATTCATCTTCGTAACCCGGATTCCCTTCCTCGCGTTCACCGCGTGAACGAGCTTTCCCCCGCCAGCGTACAGGGCCACGTGACCACTGAAGGTCACGATGTCGCCGGGCTTCAGCTTGCTAAGGGGAACCCTGACGCCCACATTCTTCTGCCCGACCCGGGGCACATTCAGCCCGAAATGCCGGTAGACAGAATACACGAAACCGGAGCAGTCCGCCCCATGAGTCAGACTGGTCCCGCCATAGCGGTAGGGATTGCCAACGAACTTCTTCGCGTAATTAATGATCTCGGTCCCGGAAGTGCCGCCATAGCGCTTGCCCTTCTTCACGGCCACGGATCCTGTTCCTTTGACGACAATCCGGTTCACAGGCTTCCGGGTGATGACCACACTGGTGCTGGCGCTTACCTTGGTTCCATTCACCCGCTTCACGGTCGTGGTGGTCCGACGGTTGCCGGGATGACCGGCCCTGACGACCGTCTTCGTGGTCTTCCGGTATTTCTTACTGGTATTAACAATGGTCTTATTCTGAACGGTCTTATTACTAACGCTCTTCTCCATCGTCGTCACATCGATCAGCCGATCAGCCAGAATCTGGTCAGCGACCCGGCTGGCCGCGATCACCTTCAGGCTCTCCTCTTTCGATGAAAACATAGCCGCTGTCTGATCCGTGATCGGGGTGACAGAGATCTCAGCTTTCGGATCCAGCTGGACCGAATAGATCTTCTTATTTCCGCTCTTCACGGTGCCGGTCAGATCCTTCAGGATCGACTCCTTAGAGACACTTTCGGCGACCAGGAAGCGGGTGGTCGTTCCCTTCGCGGAAACCGTCACCACAGACCCTTCTTCCGCGTGAGCCCGCCCGAAAACCACACCCCATGCCAGGGTGAGGGCGAGGACAACCGTGAGAAGCAGGATTCTTCGCGGCAGTCGGTACATCATCGCGGTTCGGTGCTCAGTCTTCTGGGACATGGTCGGCTCCTTCGTATTCTTCAGCTCAGTCAGCTACGGTCAGCTACGGTCAGCTACGGTCAGCTACGGTCTTAACTTCACAATGCATTTCTACAAGTACAACTTTTACCATTATCTTAATTAAAATTAATAATTATGTCAACGCAATTCTTAAGAAATCACAAGACTTTCACATTCTGATTCTATTAAAACCCTAGGATTTCAACGATTTTTCACATTTTCACGCTTATGAATTCTTAAGACGCGTCGTGGAGAATTCTTCGCAATCCTTAAGGAACCTTTAGGCAAAAATCAGGACCACCCGTCAAACGGGTGGTTTACTCCAGGGCTATAAGCCCTTGTTGCCAGCCGGCGTCTCAAGGCGCTGGCTGG
>CACZTH010000167.1 GCA_902784035.1 uncultured Eubacteriales bacterium | reverse complement strand
TTTATCGTCTGCGTGGAGAACGGCGGGTCCGGCGCTCAGGTGGCGGGGCCGATCGCCAACAGTGTGCTGCAGCGGCTGGTCGCCGCCCGCGGCTGAGGAGTGGAAATTTTGAAGAGCATTTATATCAGGGATCTCGTGACCAATACAGACATCATGGAATTCTTCATGGTGAAGCAGGCCAGCATGAAGGTGGGCTCCAATGGGAAGCCCTATTTCGACGTGCAGCTGGGTGATAAGACAGGGGAAGTCTCAGGGAAAAAATGGGACGTTCAGCCCGCGGAGGAAGAGAAGCTGAAACTCCTGGAGGAGGGGGACATCGTCCGGGTGAAGGCCCAGGTCACGGAGTGGCAGAGCGCCAAACAGCTCCGGATCAACCGGATTCGGAAGGCGGTGAAGAGCGACGGTGTGGAGGTCGAAGATTTCATTCAGGCCGCGCCGGAAAGCTCGAAGGACATGTATGACTATCTCCACCTGGTGGCGGAGGGGATGGAGGACCGGGAACTGAGCCGCCTTTGTCTTAGGATCTTAGAGGAGAACCATGACCGGCTGCTCTATTACCCGGCGGCCACCCGCAACCACCATGCCATGTATGGGGGTCTCCTGTATCATACGAAGAAGATGATGATGAATGCCCTGGGCGTCTGTGAGGTTTATCCGGAGCTGGACCGGGACCTGCTCTGCGCCGGCGTCATCCTCCACGACATCGAGAAGCTGGATGAGATCAAGTCCAACGAATACGGGGTGTCTCCCGGTTATTCGGTGGAAGGCCAGTTCCTGGGCCACCTGGTCATGGGTGTGAAGTACATCGACCGGCTGGCGGAAGAGATGGGCATGGAACAGGAGAAGAAGCTGATGCTGGAGCAGATGATCCTTTCCCACCATTATGAGCCGGAATTCGGGAGTCCGGTCCGTCCCCTGTTCCCGGAGGGGGAGGTGCTTCATTATCTGGATATCCTGGACGCCCGCCTTTTCGATATGCGGGAGGCGGTGTCCGCGGTGGATCCCGGCCATTTCTCCGACCGGATCTGGACCCTGAACAACCGGAGGGTCTACCGGCGTCAGGAGGGCCTGCCCGCGGACGATCCCGGGAAAACGGAGGAATAGAGGCCGATGAGTGAGATCCGCGGGATCCTGGAGGATGTGATCTTCCACAACCCTGAGAATGGATATACGATCGGGGAGCTGGCCACCGAGGAGGACCTGGTCACTGTCGTAGGGATCCTGCCGGCTCCCGCGGCGGGCACGACCTATGTCCTGCGGGGGGAGGAGACTGTCCACCCGAAATATGGGGAACAGTTCTCTTTCACATCGGCTTCTCCCGTGATGCCCGTGAAGGAGGAGGAAATCCTGGAGCTGCTCAGCTCCGGTATTTTCAGCGGGCTGGGGGCTAAGACCGCCCGCCTCATCGTGGAGCGCTTCGGGGAGGATACCCTTCGGATCATGGGTGAGGAGCCTGAACGGCTGCAGGAAGTTTCCGGCATCGGGAAGAAGACGGGGGCGAAGATCGCGGCCGCCTTTCAGAAGCACCAGGCCTATGTGGAGACGGCCCTGTTCTTCGAGAAGGTGGGTGTTCCGCCCAGGCAGGCGGTCAGACTCTATCAGACCTACGGACAGGAGACGGTTCAGGCGGTGAAGGAGGATCCCTACCGGCTGGCGGAGGACGTCCGGGGCTTCGGTTTTCGGAGGGCGGATGAGATCGCGCAGAAGCTGGGAATCCCTCAGGACAGCCCCCTTCGGATCCAGAGCGGGATCCTGTACGGCCTCCGGACCGGGATCGGCAATGGGAGTACCTGCCTGCCGATGGAGCGGTTTCTGGAGGAGACGGCCCAGTTTCTGGATCTGACCAGGGAGCAGGTCTTCGAGGTGCTGGGAGAAATGGCCTTCCAGAGTGAGGTGAAGGTCGACCGGGTGGCTGGGGAAGAGGTGGTGTACCTCTATTCCTACTTCGAGGCGGAGCAGCGGGTGGCGAAGGACCTCCTGGCCCTGCTGCTGGCGGAGAAGAAAGAGGTGTCCGGGGATGTGGATTACGGCATCCGCCTCTCTGAATCCTCCACCGGAAAGGAACTGTCCCAGACTCAGAAGGAGGCGGTCCGGGGCGCCCTGGCGGAGGGCGTCTCCGTGATCACCGGCGGTCCCGGAACCGGGAAAACGACCATCATCGACGCCCTGATCACCGTGTTTAAGACCAGCGGCCTCAGCTTCCGGTTAGCGGCCCCGACCGGCCGGGCGGCCAAGCGGATGAGCCAGGCCACCGGGCAGCCCGCCCAGACCGTTCACCGGATGCTGGAATATCATTTCGAAGATGGCACCGGGAAGATGGTTTTCGGGAAAACGGCGGAGGATCCCCTGAAGACCGACGCGGTGATCGTGGATGAAGCCTCGATGATCGATCTCATGATGATGCGGGGGCTCCTGGACGCCATTCGGCCCGGCACGAGGCTGATCCTGGTGGGTGACGCCGATCAGCTTCCCTCTGTAGGGGCGGGCGACGTGCTTCATGACATCATCGGCAGCGGCCTGGTGAAGACCTTCCGTCTCACGGAGATCTTCCGTCAGGCGGAGGAGAGCCGGATCGTCACCAACGCTCACCGGATCAACCGGGGCGAAGACCTGGAGCTGAATGGGAAAGACAGTGATTTCTTTTTCCTGGAATGCCGGTCCGACCGGAAGCTTCAGGACCTTATGAAGGACCTGGCCGTTCGGAGGCTCCCGGGCTTCTACCAGGACATCGACCCCCTCCGGGATCTTCAGGTCATCACCCCGGTCCATAAGGGACCAGTGGGGACCGATCAGCTGAATCAGGTTCTCCAGGCCGCCTGCAACCCTCCGATCCAGGGGAAGCCGGAGCGGACCTTCGGCGATCAGACCTTCCGGCTGGGGGATAAGGTCATGCAGATCCGGAATGACTATCAGATGGAATGGCGGCGGCCGGGGGACGAAAAGGCTCATCAGGGGGTCTTTAACGGAGACCTGGGCTTCGTTTCCGCCGTAGACAACGAACGGGGCGTCCTGACCGTGACCTATGACGGAGACCGGTACGCGGAATATGATGGGACCACGCTGGAGGAGCTTTCCCTGGCTTACGCCATCACCGTCCATAAGAGCCAGGGAAGCGAATTTCCTATCCTCCTCATGCCCATCACCTACTTTCCGCCCATGCTGGCTACCCGGAACCTTCTCTATACAGCGGTGACCCGGGGAAAGCGGGTGGTCGTGCTGGCCGGTTCCTACGGGATGCTTCAGCAGATGATCGGAAACGACCGGACATCGGAACGGACCACCGGTCTCAGAGAACGGCTGGGCGCCATGGTGCCCTATAAGGATCCCGAATCTCCGGGAAATTAAGCTGGAAATCACGGGGAATTTCCCCTGGCTGGGGAGATTTCGCAAAAAATCTGACCAGGCGGGTCCGGGCCTTTCGGCCCGCCGGTTTCGGCAGAGAAGGAGGGCGGATGGAACGCGAAGGGAGAAAAAAACTTCTGGACCGGGGGCTGGCCCTGCTTTTCCCGGGGAGGCTCTACTGCGGCTGCTGCGGGAACCTGATCGACGGCTCGAGGCCCTATGGGCTCTGCGACCACTGTATCCAGCGGATGAAGTGGGACAGGGGGCCCGTGCTTAAGGAGCGGGGGTTCGCCATGATCCGGTGCGCGGAATATGGGATCTATGAGCGGAGCCTGATCTTTTCTCTTAAATACAGCGGGAAAAGATACCTGGCCCGGGATCTGGGGGCCATGATGGCGGACCGCCTCCGGTTCGCGGGGCTGGCGGGCGACCTCATCATCCCGGTCCCCCTCCATATCGAGAAGGAAAGAGACCGGGGCTTCAATCAATGCGCGCTGATCGGGCGTTACCTGGGGGAGGCCTTAGAGATCCCCCAGGCGGAGGACGCCCTGGTCAGGGTCCGGGCCACCCGTCCCATGCGGGGTCTGTCTCCGCGGGAACGCCGGGAGAATATCCGGGGCAGTATTCGCCTGAACCCGGACAGGGTCCCTGAGATACAGGGGAAAAAGGTCATTCTGGTGGATGATTTCGCCACCACCGGGGCCACGGCACGGGAGGCCTGCCGGGCTCTTCGGGAGGCGGCGCCGGCGGATATCCTTTTCTATGCCTTCGCGGCGAAATATGGGGAGGCTCTGGCGGGCAGGGACCGGCGCCGGAACCTGACCAGTATTTCGCCGGAGACCTGAGAGATTGTCAAGCGCCGGGCGGCCAGGCGGCGGGCGGCTTCAGGCCGATCTGCCAGGCTTGGCCGCTTTATGTATTTTTTGCAATTCTCTTCTGGATTTGATAGAATCTGAGGAGATGGCCGTCCGGGTCTGTGGTTGAAAATCCATGCCAGATGCGGGCGAAGGGATCCACGTAAACCCGACTGGAACAGCGGGCGAGCATGGCGCATCTTAGAAGTAAGTCCTCGGGAAAATCCCGGTCAAGGCGAGTGTGGGGGCAAAGACCAGGTCAGCCGGCGGCCATTCTATTCAGTCCACAGCCGTATATGCAATCGCATAATGATGTCGGAAAGAGAGACAGAAATGAACGAGAAATTCAGCGGAAGCCAGGAGTATGTCGCTTCTCAGGAGCTGATGACGACCGTAAATATCGCGATCGCCCTCCAGAAGCCGCTTTTGATCAAGGGTGAGCCGGGCACCGGGAAGACCATGCTGGCCAAGGCCGTCTCCGATGCCCTGGGGAAGGACCTGATCACCTGGAACATTAAATCCACCACGAAGGCCCAGGACGGCCTCTATGTTTATGACGTGGTCCAGCGGCTCTACGACAGCCAGTTCGGCGGTCATGGGGTGGACGATATCTCCCATTATATTCAGATGGGCAAGCTGGGAGAGGCCTTCCAGTCGGAGGAGCAGGTCATCCTCCTGATCGACGAGATCGATAAGGCGGACCTGGAATTCCCGAACGACCTGCTCTGGGAGCTGGACCAGATGGAATTCTATATTCCGGAGACGAAGGAGACCGTGAAGGCCAAGCACCGGCCCATCGTGATCATCACCTCCAACGCGGAGAAGGAGCTGCCGGACGCTTTCCTGCGCCGCTGCATCTTCCATTACATCGATTTCCCGGACGCGGCGGGCATGGAGGAGATCCTCCGGGTCCACTTCCCGGATCTGGACCAGAAGCTCCTGGATCAGGCGCTGAAGGCATTCTATTATGTCCGTCAGATGCCCGCGCTGGAGAAGAAGCCGAGCACCTCGGAACTCATCGACTGGGTCCGCGCTCTGCAGGCAAGCGGCGTCCCCGCCCAGCAGATCACGAAGACCATCCCCTTCGCCGGCGTCCTCCTGAAAAAAGATAAGGACCTGGACGTCCTGAAGAAGAACCTGTAGGAGACAGCCATGTTTATCGGTTTTTTCTTTCTCCTCAGGAAGCGGGGCATCCATGTATCGCTGAATGAATGGATGTCCCTGCTGGAGGGACTGGAGAAGGGACTGCACCAGTCCAGCCTGACCGGCTTCTATTATCTCTGCCGGGCCGTGCTGGTTCATGATGAGGCTGACTTCGATAAGTTCGACCAGGCCTTCCTGGAATTTTTTAAAGATGTGGAATTCACCGGCGAGCTCCCGGAGGAGTTCATGAACTGGCTGAATCATCCCGCTGAGGACGTGGAATCCGTGCGGAAGGATCTGGAGAAGCTGGAACTTCCTGCGGAGACCATCGAGGAGATCCTGGCCCTGATCGAGGACCGCCTGAAGACCCAGCATGAGGAGCACGACGGCGGAAATAAGTGGATCGGTACCCACGGCTACACAGCCATGGGGAACGCCGGCTGGCACCCCCATGGAGTTCGGGTCGGGGGACAGAGCATGTACCGGACCGCCCAGTCGGTGGCCGGCGACCGGAAGTACCGGGATTTCCGGAAGGACAACACCCTGGATACCCGAAGCTTCCAGCAGGCCTTCCGGACCCTTCGGGCGCTTTCTGTCCAGACAGATACCTCGGAGAGGGAACTGGACCTGGACGGGACCATCCGGGATACCTGTGACAACGCGGGGAACCTGAAGATCCGCATGCGTCCGCCCCGGAAGAACACCATTAAGGTCCTGATGCTCATGGACTCCGGCGGGTCCATGGATTACTACGCCCGCCTGTCCAGCATGCTGTTCCAGGCGGCGGTGAAGTCCGGCAACTTCAAGGAACTCCACACCTACTACTTCCACAATTGTGTCTACGATGAGGTCTGGTCTCAGCCGACCCTGCGGCCGAACGACCGGGTGCCCACGGACTGGCTCCTGAACAACTTCGGCGAGGAGTACCGGGTGATCCTGGTGGGGGACGCCATGATGGACCCCTACGAGCTTCACGGGAAGCGGTATGACTGGAGAAGCCGGTCTTTCAGTGAGAACACAGGCTATGATCAGCTCCTCAGGATCCTGAAGAAGTATCCTCACTGCGTCTGGCTGAATCCGGAACCCAAGCCCGCTCACAGCGGCTACTGGAACCAGACTTACCTGGAGCTGGACAATGTCTTCCCCATGTACCACCTGTCTCAGGAGGGGATCGAGCAGGCCATGAAGAGCCTGATGCGGCGAAGATAAGAGTAGAGGCGAAAGCGCGCCCGGCCGGGAGGCCGGGCTTTTTCGCGGGAAAAAAAGGAAACCTGCCATCGCGGCCGCCGGCTGGGGCCGGACTTCGCCGCGCTTGTTTTCTGAACTGTCGGAAGGTTGCTTTCATTCTGAATATATGCTAAAATACTATCAGGTAGGGAGGAATCCCACTGCCGGCGCCCGCGGCGGGGCCGCTGAAAACCGCGCCGGGCACAGTACCGAAGGAGCTGCAGTATGAAGATCACGATCACAGGCAGAAATTTCAAGACTTACCCCAAGCTGAACGATCACATTGAGAAGAAACTGGAGAACCTCCTGGGGAAGTATTTCACCGATGATATCACAGGAAATGTGGTGCTCTCCCGGGAACGGGAGAAGGATAAGATCGAGGTGACCATTAACGCGAAGGGCGCCCTGTTCCGGGCGGAAGAGGTGACCGACGACATCTATGAAGGCGTGGATCTGGTGGTCGATAAGCTTGCCAATCAGATGACCAAGTTTAAGGGGAAGCTTCAGAAGAAATACCAGGATAATAAGGCGCTGAAATTCGAGTTCCTGCCCGATGAGGAAGAGGACGAAGACGAGGTGGAGGAGACGGTCGTCCGGACGAAGAGCTTCGACCTCCGGCCCATGGATGTAGATGAAGCGATCCTGGAAATGGAGATGCTCCAGCATGACTTCTTCGTTTTCATGAATATGGACACCGGGAAGGTGAATGTCGTATACAGAAGGAAGGGACAGAATTACGGACTGCTGGAGCCCAGGTATTAGGGCGCCGCGGCCTGAGTGAGTGAACGTGCCGGCGCGTGAGGAATCGGCGCCGGCCAGGAGGCCGCGCGGCGGGTAGCTGAGATGTTTCCCGCCGCGCGGCTGTTTTTTTTCGGACGGGCATCCGTCCGAACCTTCTCCCCGGGATGGTCCCGGGACCCCTTCTTATCGCCGCATCCCGGTTTCCATGGGCCTTCGGGAGGGGCGGATGGGGAAGCGCGGCCAGAAGTAATGGGCGGCGCTCTCTCCCGGCCTCCCGCGGGAGCTGTTTCATCAGCTTGAAATATATGTCCTGTTCCTGTAAAATAACTGGGGTACAGGAAGGACGTGGGATGAGGGAATTTTTTACCAACATCGCCAGTGGGATCGGCTTGAATGATGTCGTTGACATCCTCATCACGGCATTCATCATTTACAAGCTGCTGGGCTTCATCCGGGAGACCCGGGCTCAGCAGCTGGTGAAGGGGCTTGCCGTGGTGGTGGCGGCGTATTTCCTGTCCGATTTTCTGGAACTGAATACCATCCACTGGATCCTGAAGGGGGCTTTCACCTTCGGTCTTTTCGCCGTGGTGGTAGTCTTTCAGCCGGAACTCCGCCGGGGCTTGGAAGTCATGGGCCGAAGCAAGCTCGGCATGACCACGTTCAACGACCTGGACCATGATCGGGCCAACCGGGTCGTGAATGAGATCCGGGACGCTGTCCTATCCTTCTCCAAGTCCAGAACCGGCGCCCTCATTGTCTTCGAGCGGGAAATCGCCCTGGAGGACATCGTAGAGACGGGAACGGTTGTGAACGCAGACATCTCCCAGCAGATGCTGGGCAATATTTTCTATGAGGGAGCTCCCCTTCACGACGGAGCGGTCCTAATCCGGGGCGACCAGATTTACGCGGCCGGATGCGTCCTGCCTTTGACCACGAATAAGGCGCTGAATAAGTCCCTGGGCACCCGTCATCGGGCCGGGATCGGCATTACGGAGAATTCGGACGCCCTGGTTCTGATCGTCAGTGAGGAGACGGGCAT
>CACZTH010000166.1 GCA_902784035.1 uncultured Eubacteriales bacterium | reverse complement strand
CGAAGGACATCCTGAGATCGATGTCATCAACCTGGTCTACGCCTGCCTGGAGGAAGGGCACCCCTATGTTCCGGGCATGAAGGTGAAGAACCAGTTCCCCGACGCGCCGCGGAGCTGACGCTGTCACCCGGAGAAGAGGCGGTAAATGCGAGGCGGCCAGGCTGTCCGGCCGTGGAGGCGGGGCGGCCGTCTCCTGCCATGAACGCGGGCAGCCGGCTTCGGCCGGCTCATTTCCGCTCGTCCTCCTCCTCTTCTTCAATTTCTTCATCGATCAGGAAGGTCTCCCAGTCCAGCGCCTGATTTTTCTGGCGGCGGCGTTCCGCCATCATTTTCCGGTAGGTGGGGCCGTCCACCTCGATGGTTTTCATTTCTGTTACTTTTTTCGTCCCGAAAAAGCCTGGTTTTTCTGTCACAACCGGGATCTTCACACGGTATTTCATGGAGTCCTCCTTTTCACTCCGGGCTGTTGGCTGCCGGAAGGGCATTCCGATCGCTGCCGGCAGGGCATCCGCCGCCTGGCCGCCCGCCGCCTGGAAATAGGCTGTCGGATTTCTTTTTCCTATATTATAGACGATAACCGACGCTTCGGCGAAAAAGGCGAAGAGAAATGTGGGGATACAGAGATACGGAAGCATTCTTTCCGGGCCATCAGGCAGAGGGCATTCGCCACTCCCGCTTCTTTCCGTTGATATATCGGGAAAGGGCTTAATACTCGAAATAAAATGGTGTAAAATATAGACAGAATTTTATGATGAATCGTCGGGTTGGAACAGATATTGAAGGGAGCCCGGCGGAATGAAGGCCGCGCCGGGACGGAGGATCCGCTTGAAACCCTGCCGGATCCGGATGAACGGGGCCAGAGCGGCGCAGTGAAGGGACTGGGGCCGCGCGAGAGGGTCCTGCCTGGGCAGGAGAAGGAGGAAAAATGTCGAAGCTGAAGGTTGTGGTTGTGGACTCACCGTCCACGGCGTATCAGTATTTTCACCAGGGATTCAGCGGGCTGCCGGAGGACGCGGAGGTCGTGATCCTGCCGCCGGGGACCTCCCGGGAGGAGACCTTCCGGGTCTGCGAGGACGCGGACGGCATCGTCTTTTGTTACTTCCAGGTGGATGAGGAATTCCTGAGCCATCTGAAGAAGTGTAAGGTCATCTCCCGGACGGGCATCGGCATGAATACCATCGACATCCCGGCCTGCACCCGGCACGGGATCCTGGTGGCCAATGTCCGCGACCCCCAGACCGTGGATGTGGCCAACCATGTGGCGGCGCTGATCCTCTCCTGCGCGAAGAAGATCCCGAAGGCCAACGCCATGGTCCGGGAAGGGGTCTGGAAGATGGAGCCCCTCATGCCCATCCGCTGCCTGACGGGGCAGACGGTGGGTCTCTATGGCTTCGGCAGGATCGCCCACGTGGTGGCCAGGCGGATGCATGGGTTCGACATGCGGGTCATCGCTCATGATCCTTTCCTGCCCGCCGAAGAATTCGAGAAGAACGGAGTGGAGAGCGTTTCGCTGGAGGAACTTCTGACCCAGTCTGACTTCCTCTCCCTTCATATGCCGCTGACCGAGAAGACCAGGAAGATCGTCGACGCCGAAGCCCTCCATAAGATGAAGCCCACGGCCTACCTCATCAACTGCGCCCGGGGCGGTCTGGTTGACGAGGAGGCCCTGGTGGCGGCTCTGAAGGACGGAACCATCGCCGGCGCGGGGCTGGACACCATCACCAGCGAGCATCCCACCCCGGACATGCCCATCTTCAGCTGTGACAACGCCATCCTCACCCCCCATTCCGCCTGGTTCTCCGAGGAGTCGAACAACGCCCTTCTCAGTGACGCGGCGGAGCATGTGGCCAACTTCCTGACGGGGAAGCCGGTGGTCAGCATGTGCAATCCGGAAGTTCTGGAGGGGTAGCCCAGATGGAGCTGAAACAGACCCCTTTCCTGAATATAGAGCAGAAGCAGGTCCTCTCCCCCCAGATGATCCAGGCCGTCCGGATCCTTCAGATGAGCCGGGCCGAGCTGGAAGAGGAGGTCCAGGGGGCGCTTCTGTCCAACCCGCTTCTGGAGGAGGCGGAGGGGCCCCCGCCGGATCAGAGCGCCCTGGAGGATCTGGCCGCGGAGGAGGACCGGGAGGCCAACGACCTGGCGGATCTGGAACTGGAACGGGATCCATCGTATTTTGACGATGACCCCTGGTATGAGAAGATCCGGGCGCCGAAGCAGGGCGAGGCGCCTGCCTTCGACCAGTTCGTGGGACGGGGCTGGAGCCTGACGGAGGAGCTGCTCGGCCAGCTGGAGACCATGGCCCTGTCCGGCCTCCTGAGGCAGATCTGCCGCTACCTGGTGGAGGACCTGGACGGGGACGGCTATTTCAGCTCTGACCGGGAGGACCTCCGGGAGGGACTGCTGCAGGAATTTGGCGAGGACGGGCCCGCTTTCCTGGAGGATGGGCTGGCGGTGGTCCGCCGGCTGGAGCCTGCCGGGGTCGGCGCCTTCGACCTGTCGGACTGTCTGGCCCTCCAGATCGCGGCCGGGGAAGAAACGCCTGCGGAAAAAGAACTCCTCACCCGGGCGGTCCGGGATTTCCTGCCGGCCTGCGCGGACGGTGACCCGGCGAGGCTGGCCAGGCTTCTGAACGTCTCCACGGAGAAGGGGGCAGAGGTCCTGGATCGGATCCGGCTCCTGGTCCCCCGGCCGGGCGCCGTCTTCGACGACCCGACCCCCATCCCCTATGTGGCTCCGGATGTGATTGTGGAGCGGCACCAGAACACCCTTTTCGTCAGGCTGGCTGAGGACGGGTCGGAGCGGCTGACCCTGAATTCGACCTACATGGACATGATGGGCGGCGCCCGGGCCCAGGACCCGGACCTGTCGGCCTATCTGGAGGACCATTACCAGAAGGCCCGGCAGCTGATCCGGAATATCCAGCAGCGGCGCAGGACCCTGCTTTCGATCGCCGAGGCAATCGTTCGGATCCAGGAAAGCTTCTTCCTGGCGGGGTCCGGGCAGCCGGGCTCCCAGGAAAGCGCCTACCTGGTCCCGGTCACTCAGCAGGATCTGGCCCGGGACCTGGGGGTCCATTCCTCCACCGTCAGCCGGGCCATCCGGGGGAAATACCTCCAGTGCTCTCAGGGGACTTTCGAGCTCCGCTCCTTCTTCACCAGCAGGACCACGGCGTCCGGCGAAGTCTTCGGACAGGACCGGGCTCTGAGCATGATCCGGAAGGCCATCGGAGCGGAGGATCCCCGTCATCCTCTGAGCGACCAGAAACTGGCGGATCTCCTGGCGGAGGAAGGCCTGGAGATCTCCCGCCGGACGGTGGCGAAGTACCGGTCCGGAATGGGCATCGGCTCCGCCGCGAGAAGGAGGAAGAAATGATCAGACAGATCTCCGTCTTCGCCGAAAGAAAAACCGGCGCCCTCCAGGATATCACTTCCATCCTGGCGGCCGCCGGCATCAATATCTATTCCCTTGTCACCACTGAAAATGAGGAGTTCGGCATCGTCCGGATGACCACCTCCGACTCGCCCCGGGCCCTGTCCCTCTTTCAGGAGGCAGGCTATCTCTGCCATAAGGCCTGGGTCCTGGCCGTGGTTCTGGACGATGCTCCCGGCGCCCTGGATGCCCTCCTCGTCGTTCTCCGGGACGCGGACATCCAGTTGGATTACGCCTACGTGGCCTGCACCGGCGCCGCGAATGACCTGGTTGCCATCCTGAAGGTCCGGGACGAGGAGGCGGGAGAGACCGCGGTCCTCCTGGGATCCATGGGGTTCCCCCTGCTCAGCGAGTGAGCCCGCGCCGCGCCTGCGGACGGTTCCTGGAGCGCGGGGCGGGACCTCGAAATGGGCCGCCGCCACATCGGTGGTGCAGGCGGCTCCCGGAGCGCGGGGCTGGGGGAGCTTTCGTTCCCGCTTCAGTTCCTTACCGGTTCTTGAAGTCCGGATCCCGCTTCTCGGCGAAGGCGGTCATGCCCTCGTGCTTGTCTTCAGAAGCGAAGCAGGCTGTCATGGCCTCTGCCTCGATCCGGCAGCCCGTGGCCAGGTCCGCGTCCATGCCGGCGTTGATGTCGACCTTCGACTGGCGGACAGCGATGGGGGCGTTGCCGGCGATTCTGGCGGCCAGCTTCTCGACGGTGGGCATGAGTTCCTCCGCCGGGACGACCTTCTCCACCAGGCCGATGCGGAGGGCTTCGTCGGCCTTAATATTCTCGGCGCTCAGGATCAGGTACTTGGCCATGCCCTTTCCGACCAGGCGGGGCAGGCGCTGGGTGCCGCTGAAGCCGGGGGTGATGCCCAGGTGGGTCTCCGGCTGACCGAACAGGGCCTTCTCGGAAGCGATGCGGATGTCGCACGCCATGGCCAGCTCGCAGCCGCCGCCCAGCGCGAAGCCGTTCACCGCGGCGATGAAGATCTTCGGGCTCCTGTCGATGGTGTCCATGACCTTATGGCCCCGGGCGACGTAGGCGTGGCCTTCGGGGACGGTGGCGTCCTTCATTTCCATGATGTCGGCGCCAGCGATGAAGGAACGGCCCGCGCCGGTGACGATGACGACCCGGAGGTCCTCATCGGGGGTGATCTGGGTGTCCAGGCAGTCCTGGATCTCGGTCAGGACTTCCGTGTTCAGAGCGTTCAGGGCCTTCGGACGATTGATGGTCAGGTAGCCGATGCTGCCCTTTGCTTCGTAAAGAATGTGCTGATACATATAGGGACTCCTTTCCTGCAGCGCAATTTCGTTATATCATTAACAAGCTTCTCTTATCATATACTGGTCACCGCGGGATTTCAATGTTTCCGGCCTTTTTTCCGGGACCATGTTCAGAATTGGTGAAGTATCCGAAAAAATTCTTTAAAACGGTTGTTAAAAGTCTATCAATATGCTATACTTCCACATGTAACAGGGCCAGGGCGCTGAAATAGGCGTGAGAAGCTGTCCGGTCCGCTGCCGTGTGCCCTTCTCCGGAGGGGCAGCGAAACTATTTTTTTTCGGAAGGTTTGTTAAAATTCGGACAAACCATCCGGAGAAGAGGAACCTTTTAATCGGTATGAACACCCCGCTTCGGGCGGAGGTGCACATATATCACTATCAACCAAATTGATTCAGCAGAGATCAAGCAGGAGGATGAGGTATGAAAGTAGCAATCTTTGGTGCGGGGACCATGGGGTCCGGGATCGCTCAGGTGATGGCTTCTTACGGTCACACTGCCCTGATGTACGCGAGCAGCGTCGAGTCTGCCCAGCGTCATAAGGATAAGCTGGCCAAGTCTCTGGAGAAGAGAGTCGCGAAGGGCAAGATGTCCGAGGAAGCGAAGGAAGACCTGCTCAGCAGAGTGCTGGTGGAGGAGAAGTCCGCTGCCGCGGACGCCGACCTGGTCATCGAGTGCGTGAAGGAAGAGATGTCAGTGAAGAAGGCTCTTCTGGGCGAGCTGGATGAGATCTGCAAGCCGGAAACGGTCTTCGCGTCCAACACGTCTTCTCTGTCCGTGACGGAGATGGGCAATGGGCTGAAGCACCCGGTCATCGGCATGCATTTCTTCAACCCGGTCCCGGCCATGAAGCTGGTCGAGGTCATCCGCGGCGCCAACACCACCCAGGAGACCTTCGAGTTCGTTTATAACCTGGCGAAGGAGATCGGCAAGGAGCCTGTGGAAGTTCAGGAAGCCCCGGGCTTCGTGGCGAACCGGATCGCGGTTCCGATGATTAATGAAGCGGTCGAGGTCCTTCAGCAGGGCGTCGCTTCCGCGGCTGACATCGATAAGGCGCTGAAGCTGGGCTACAATCATCCCATGGGGCCCCTGGAGCTGGCGGACTTCGTCGGCAACGACATCGTGCTGGCCACGATGGAGACCCTGTACGCGGAGACCGGCGATTCCAAGTATCGTCCCTCGATGCTGCTTAAGAAGATGGTCAGAGGAAACCTGCTTGGCCGTAAGACCGGCAAGGGCTTCTATGATTATTCCAAATAAGATAATTTATTAAAGGAGAGTTAAGCTATGGATTTTGAGCTGACAAAAGAACAGCAGATGCTCCGCAAGATGTACAGCGACTTCGCTGAGAATGAAGTCAAGCCGCTGGCACAGGAGATCGACGAGGAGGAGCGTTTCCCCTCTGAGACCATTCCCAAGCTTGCGAAGCTGGGCATGATGGGCATCCCCTATCCGAAGAAATACGGCGGCGCCGGCGGCACCAACCAGGATTACATCATGGCCATCGAGGAGCTGGCGAAGAAGGACGTGACCACCTCCACCATCGTGGCGGCCCACACTTCCCTGTGCAGCTACCCGATCTACAAGTTCGGTACCGAAGAACAGAAGATGAAATATCTGGTCCCCCTGGCGAAGGGCGAGAAGCTCGGCGCCTTCGGCCTGACCGAGCCGGAAGCCGGTTCTGACGCGGCTGGTCAGCAGACCGAAGCCGTCCTGGAGGGCGACCACTATGTGCTGAATGGTTCCAAGTGCTTCATCACCAACGCTTCTGAGGCGGACATCTTCATCGTCGCGACGATGACCGATAAGTCGAAGGGCAACCACGGCATTACGACCTTCATCGTTGAGAAGGACTTCCCCGGCTTCTCCGTCGGCCCTCACGAAAAGAAGATGGGTATCCGCGGCAGCGCTACCTGCGATCTGATCTTCCAGGACTGCATCGTCCCGAAGGAGAACATGCTCGGCCAGGAAGGCAAGGGCTTCAAGATCATCATGAACACGCTGGACGGCGCCCGTGTCGGCGTAGCCGCGCAGGCCATGGGTCTGGCGGAAGGCGCCCTGGACGAGACGGTCAAGTATGTCAATGAGCGTGTCCAGTTCGGCAGAAGACTGGGCCAGTTCCAGAATACCCAGTTCCAGCTGGCTGACATGAAGACGAAGACCGAAGCGGCCCAGCTGCTCGTCTACAGAGCGGCCTACGCGAAGGATCATGATGATCCCAACACCGGTTTCTATTCCGCCATGGCCAAGCTGTACTGCGGCGAGAACGCTTCCGATGTCACCCGCCGCTGCCTGCAGCTGTTCGGCGGCTACGGCTACATCCGCGACTTCCCCATCGAACGTATGATGCGTGACGCGAAGATCACCGAGATCTATGAAGGCACTTCCGAGGTCCAGAAGATGGTCATCTCCCGTCGCATGGGGGTGAAGTAAGTGCAGGACTTCAAGAAGCTTTACCAGGAGAAGCTCACGACGCCCGAGGGCGCCGCGGCCATGCTGCACAGCGGCATGTCTACGGCGGCGGACATCGCCCTGGCTCAGCCCTACCTGATCTACCGGGCCATCGCGGAACGGGTGAAGAAGGGTGAGCTCACGGACATGGTGTCCCACGTTCTGCTGGACGCGGAACCCGTCCCCTTCATGACGGATCCCGAAGTCGCGAAGAATTACCGCGGCATCACCTGGTTCTCCGGAGCCTATTCCAGGAAGGCTGTGAACGCCGGCCTGATGGATGTTATGCCCTGCTATTACCGGGATGTTCCGTCCCTGTTCAGTGAGATCGTGAAACCGGACGTCTACTGCGCCGTGGTTTCCCCGATGGACGAGCACGGATATTTCACCACAGGCTGCGACCATTCCATTTCGGATGCCCTGCGGGACACCGCGAAGATGATCCTGCTCCAGGTGAATCCCAACATGCCCAGGAGCCTGGGCGCCTCGCTGATCCACATCTCTGAAGTGGACGCCCTGTGGGAGGATGACGCGGCTCTGCCGGAAATCCCTGCCGCGGAGCCCGATGAGGTCGGGAGGAAGATCAGTGAGTTCATCGTGCCGGAGATCCCGAATGGAGCGACCCTCCAGCTGGGCATCGGCGCTGTCCCTGACGCCGTGGCGCTTGGTCTGAAAGGCCATAAGCACCTGGGCTGCCACACGGAGATGTTCACCAACAGCATGCTGGAGCTCATCAAGTGCGGCGCGGTGGATAACAGCGTGAAGGTCCTGGATAAGGGAAAGACCGTCGCGACCTTCGCCTACGGGACCCGGGAGATGTACGATTTCATCGATGACAATCCCAGCTTCCAGATCCTGCCGGTGGACTACGTGAACAACCCCAACATCATTCGTCAGTTCCCCAACTTCATCTCCATCAACGCGGCTGTTGAGGTCGATTTCTTCGGCCAGGTCTGCGCGGAGGGAGTCGGTAGGAAGCACATCTCCGGAACAGGCGGCCAGGTGGACTTCGTCCGCGGCGCTGTCCTCTCTCCCGGAGGGAAGAGCTTCATTGCCTTCCCGGCCACCGCGGCCCATGGAAAGGTCAGCCGGATCGTACCGGCCCTGACCCAGGGCGCGCCGGTCACCACGGGCAAGAACGATGTGGACTACATCGTGACCGAATACGGCATCGCCGCCATGCGCGGCCACACGGTCGGGCAGCGGACCAAGCAGCTGATCCAGATCGCGGCGCCGCAGTTCCGTGACCAGCTCACCTTCGAGGCGAAGAAAGAGAACATTATCATTTAGCATTAAATTGATAAGGATGGTTAGATATGAAAATTCTTGTTTGTGTCAAGCAGGTTCCTGATACCTCTGGTACAGTGGCTGTGAAACCGGATGGGACGCTGGATCGTGCATCCATGCAGACCATCATCAACCCGGATGACCTGAACGCTGTTGAGGCCGCCCTGAAGATTAAGGATGAGACCGGCTGCAAGGTCATCGTCGTCACCATGGGACCGCCGCCAGCGGAAGGAATGCTCCGTGAGATCGAGGCCATGGGCGTCGACGAAGCGGTCCTGATCTCCGGCAGAGAGTTCGGCGGCTCCGATACCTACGCCACTTCTCAGATCATCGCCGCCGGCCTGCATAAGATCGGCATCGAGAAAGACGACATCGTCATGTGCGGCCGTCAGGCCATCGATGGCGATACCGCCCAGGTCGGACCGCAGATCGCTGAGAAGCTCCACCTGCCCCAGGTCACCTATGTCGCCGACATCCATAAGGAAGGCGATAAGATCACCTGCAAGCGGATGCTGGAAGACGGCTACATGGACATCGAGGTCGAGACGCCCTGCCTGCTGACCTGCATCAAGGAGCTGAACGAGCCCAGATACATGAGTGTTCCCGGGATCCTGGAATCCTACTCCATGCCGCTTCAGGTCATGGACTATGAGTACCTGAAAGATGAGCCGCTGATCGACCCGACGACCATCGGTCTGAAGGGTTCCCCGACCAACATCCTGACCTCCTTCACCCCGCCTCAGAAGGGCGCCGGTGTCATGCTGGAAGGAAATGGTGAGGAGACTTGCAAGCTGCTGGCGAAGACGCTGGCCGACAAGCACATCATTTAGGGAAAGGAGTACTAATAGCTATGCCTACTTACGCGAATACAGACATCGCTGCTTACAAGAACGTTTGGGTCTTCTGTGAGCAGCGCCAGGGCAAACTGATGCCCACCGATTTCGAGCTTATCTCCGAAGGACGTAAGCTTGCGGATGAACTTGGCGTGAAGCTCTGCGGCCTCCTCCTCGGCGACGATGTCGAGGGTCTGGCGAAGGAACTCGCCGGCTATGGCGCCGACGAGATCATCGTGGCGGATCATCCTCTGCTGAATCTTTACACCACTGATGCTTACGCCAAGGTCATCTGCGACGCCGTGGAAGCGCTGAAGCCGGAAGTCGTCCTGTTCGGCGCCACCAACATCGGCCGTGACCTGGGTCCCCGCTGCGCCGCCAGACTGCACACCGGTCTGTGCGCGGACTGCACCCACCTGGATGTGGACATGCCCATCTACATGGACTTCCTGAAGGAGAATTCCACGCTGCCCCAGAACAGACTGGATCTGGTCGCGAACCACACCGTGAAGGTGCTGGGCGAAGATCATGACACCAGCAGAGACCTGAAGATGACCCGTCCGGCTTTCGGCGGCCACCTGATGGCGACCATCATCTGCCCGAGATTCCGTCCGGCCATGGCCACGGTCCGTCCGGGCGTTATGCAGAAGGCTCCCTTCGATCAGGCGAAGGCCGACGCGGTGACCGTCACCAAGTTCGACGTTCAGCTGACCGAGGCGGATATCCATACGAACGTTAAAGAGGTCGTGAAGGCCGCGAAGAAGCTGGTCGACCTGGTCGGCGCTGATTTCATCGTCTCCGTTGGCCGTGGCATTTCCAAGGACGTCGAGGGCGGCATCAAGCTGGCGGAAGAGCTGGCGGACGTGCTCGGCGGCGTGGTCGGCGGCTCCCGTGTGGCCATCGACTCTGGCTGGCTGTCCGCTGACCATCAGGTCGGCCAGACCGGCAAGACCGTCCACCCGAAGGTCTATGTGGCCCTGGGCATCTCCGGTTCCATCCAGCATAAGGCTGGCATGCAGAACTCTGAATGCATCATCGCTGTAAATAAGAACCCGGACGCTCCGATCTTCGAGATCGCGGATTATGGCATCACCGGCGACCTGTTTAAGGTCACCCCGCTGCTGACCGAAGCGATCCGCGCTGAGAAGGAAGCCAAGTAGCTCCCGGATCACCCCCACTGCCTGTGAACGGACCCCCGGCTCAGGGGCCGGGCGGCCCCGTTCCGATATACCTTTCAAGGAGGACTAATTATGGAAACGAAAGAAGTTGTCATCGTCAGCGGCTGCAGAACCGGTATCGGCAAATTCCTCGGTGAATACGCGAAGGTCGGCGCCAGGGACCTGGCCATCCAGGCTGGCACCGAGGCCATCAAGCGCGCCGGCATCAAGCCGACGGACGTAGATGAGATCGTCATGGGCGAGGTCTTCACCTCCATGCAGGGTTCCCTGCCTGCTCGTCAGGTCTCCATGCGGATCGGTCTGGATCCCTCCAGCAATGCCTGCGTGGTCAACCAGAACTGCGCTTCCGGTATGAGAGCGATGGAAATCTGCGCCAACAACATCCAGCTGGGCAAGACCGACATCGGCCTGGTGGTCGGCGTTGAGAACATGACCCAGGCTCCCTTCCTGCTGCCGAAGGCCAGAATGGGCTACAGAATGGGCGCCATTCCTTCCCAGGGCGCTGGCGAGATGTATGACGCCATGCTCCACGACGGTCTGTATGACGAGCTGGTCCCGGGCCACATGGGCGTGACCGCTGACAACGTCGCGAAGCTGATGGACATCAGCAGAGAAGAGTGCGACCGTCTGGCCGTCCTCAGCCACCAGAGAGCGGCTGCCGCTACGAAGGAAGGCAAGTTCAAGGAAGAGCTGGTCCCCATCGTTATGCAGACCCGGAAGGGTGAGAAGATCCTGGATAAGGATGAGCATTTCATTCCCGACTGCGACTATGATGTCATCTCCAAGATGAAGCCGATCTTCGGCAAGGATGGTGTCACCACCGCCGCCAACGCTTCTGGACTGAACGACGGCGCTGCCGCCGCGATCCTGATGAGCGCTGATAAGGCGAAGGAGCTGGGCATCAAGCCGATGGCCAAGCTGCTGTATGCCTGCGGCGCCGGCGTGGAAGCCAAGTACATGGGACTCGGCCCCGCGAAGGCTATTCCTAAGGCCGCGAAGGGCGCCGGTGTCAAGCTGGAGGACATCGATTACTTCGAGGTGAATGAAGCCTTCGCCGCTCAGTTCCTGGGCGCCCGCAAGCTCCTGAAGCAGGACACCGGCTTCGAGATCCCGATGGATATCTGCAACCTGAACGGTTCCGGTATCTCCCTGGGCCACCCCGTTGGCTGCACCGCTCTGCGGATCATCATCACCATGCTCTATGAGATGGAGAAGCATGACTGGAAGCTCGGCTGCGCTTCCCTGTGCGTGGGCGGCGGCCCGGCCATGGCTTCCATCTGGACCAGAGACGTGGACTGATCAGATTTTCCTGATCTGTCCTGTGGCAAAATCCAATAGAACGCGTTCGGCAGCCGCCTGAGAGCGGCGGCCGGCAGAAGGCGGAAGGACCACGTTCGCGCGGCGCCTCCCGCCTTTTTCAGCGATAAACGACGGAAAGGCCCCAAGCGGCCCGAGAGAAGCTCCCATGAAAGCACGCCCCATCCTCATCGACGACACGAAGAAAGAACTGACCCACCACGGGACCAGGGAGTTTCCCCTGTCCATGGACCTGCAGCAGGTCCGGGCGCCCGGCCACGGCGGGGTCGATCACTGGCACCGGGAGATTCAGATCCTTCTGGTGACAAAGGGCGCCGTCCGCGTCCGGGCGGGTGAAGGCGGCTGGGTCCTCTCGGAGGGCCAGGGGGCCTTCATCAACAGCGGCGTCCTTCACCAGGCGGACCCGGTGGAGGAAATGCCCGGCGTCTATGTCTGCGTCAATTTCGCGCCGGAGCTCCTCTGCGGCCCGGTGGCGGACGGGATCCGGTCCGAATATGTAGAGCCCCTCTTAGAGAGCCGGGACCTGGCCTGTATCCCCCTTCGGGACAGCCCCTGGGAGCAGGAGATCTGCCAGGCGGTCCGGGAGATCTGGGTCCTTTACGAGGACGCGGATTTCGGCTATGAGCTGGAGATTAAATCCATCCTTCTCCATGTCTGGCGGCTCCTGGCGGTAAACCTCCAGGGCGGAATCAGCGGGGCGGCGGACATTCCCTTCGTGGACCGGCAGCGGGCCCGGGAGATGAAGAATTTCATCGAACGGAATTACAGCCAGCACCTGGACCTGGCAGACATCGCCGAGGTCTGCCACATCAGCCGGGGAGAGTGCTGCCGGGTCTTCAAGCGGGTCTCCGACCTGACGCCGGTCCAGTACCTGATCAACATCCGCCTGGAGCGGAGTCTGGCCCTGCTGACGGGAACCTCCCTCAGCGTCGCTGAGGTGGGGGAAAGGGTAGGCTTCGGGACCACCAGCCATTTCATCGCCGTTTTTCGGCGGAAAATGGGCATGACGCCGAGGACCTACCGGGAGAAGCATCGGAAAACGGAGGAATGTTGAGAGCGGTCCGGCAGATAATAGCAGGATATTGCCGATAAGTTTCCGAAAATTAATGGAAAGGGACTCCTGGAATTGACCTTCCAGGAGTCGTTTTTTATACTGTAAAGAAGCGGGTTCCGGGCGGGACGCGGAACGCGGCCGGCGAAATCCGCCGGAATAGTGCAGAGAACGAATATCGTTATATTGACGGATATGAGGAGGAAATGAAATGGGAAAGCGCACGGAATTTCTGTATATGTCGGAGCAGGACTGTGTTGACGCGGGGGTCATGGATATCCCCCGGAGCATCGAGAACGCGAAGGAGGTCCTGGAGCTCCTGGCGAAGGGCGACTATCTGATGGGCGGCGCCCATCATGACAACCACGGCCTTTACCTCATGTTCCCGGAGACCTCGCCCTTCCCCAACATGCCGACGGCGGGTCCCGACCGCCGGTTCGTGGCCATGCCCGCCTACCTGGGCGGCCGGTTCAACCTGGCGGGGGTCAAGTGGTACGGGTCCAACGCGGAGAATAAGAAGAAGGGCCTGCCCCGGTCGGTCCTGACCGTGACCCTGAACGATAAGGACACCGGTGAGCCGCTCTGCTTCATGAGCGCCAACCTGATCTCCGCTGTCCGGACCGGCGCTATTCCCGCCGTCGGCGCCCGCTACCTGGCGAAGGAGGGCGCGGAGGTCCTGACCTGCGTGGGCTGCGGCGCCATCGGGAAGGGATGCATGGACGCGATCCTGACCGAGATGAAGGGACTGAAGAAGGTCGTCTGCTATAACCATTCCGTGCCCCGGGCCGAGAAGCTGGCCGCCTACGCCGCTGAGAAGTACGGTGTCGAGGCCGTGGTCGAGACAGACCTGGCGAAGGCCACCGAGGCGGCGGACATCATCTCCGTCGCCGTCTCCAGGACCGCCCCCCTCCACTTCAAGCGCGAGTGGGTCCGGCCGGGTACGACTTTTCTTTGTTCGGGGCCCCTCCAGTGCGACGAGCAGCTCTGGCTGGACATGGACATCGTATATGACCACATCGGTCTTCATCATGAGTACGTCCGGGACGCCCTGAACAGCGGGGACAAAGACAAGGGCTACGCGACCTACATCGGCGGCCCCATCTACCACCTGATCGACGCCGGGAAGAAGCCGGCTCTCGACGACTCCCTGTCCATCGGGAAGATCATCCTGGGCCAGCAGCAGGGCCGGACATCTCAGGATCAGATCATCTGCTTCATCAACTGCGGCATGCCGGTCTTCGACCTGGGACTGGGCCACGACCTCTATGAGACCGCGCTCGAGAAGGGGATCGGGACTAAGCTTCTGCTCTGGGACAGCCCGGCCCAGGCGGAATAGGGGGCGCCGATGAAGATCAAGAACCGGGACAGGCTCCTGGACCACGGCGACCAGGAGGGCCGGCGGATCGTTCTGGACATCTGTGAGCGGACCCTGGAAGACCTGGACGCCTACGGGCGGATCAAGTCCATCTGCCATATGGAGGGAGACGACCTGGTCATCGGGGACCGGCGCTGGGACCTGTCGGAGAAGGATCATGTCTACCTGATCGGGGCGGGGAAAGCCTGCAACCAGATGGCCATGGCCGTGGACGAGATTCTGGGCGACCATCTGACGAAGGGCATCGCCATCGTGAAGATTCATGAGGCGACCGACCATTTCAACCATACAGAAGTCCGGGTAGGGGGGCATCCCCTGCCGAACGAGGCGGGCTGGCGGGCCTGTCAGGAGATCCTCCAGCTGGTGGACGGGGCGGGCCCGAAGGACCTGTTCCTGGTGGTCATCAGCGGAGGAAGCTCCGCCCTCATGTCCTGCCCGCTGCCGGGCATCAGCCTCCAGGATGAGATCGACACCACGGACGTCATGCTGAAGTCGGGGGCCTCCATCCTGGAGATCAATGCCATCCGCCGCCACATCTCCGCTCTGAACGGGGGGATGCTGGCGAAACGAATCCAGGCCCGGGGGGCGGAGCTGATCGGCTTCGGCATCAGCGACGCGGTGGGCACCCCCGCCACCGGGGACATCAGCGTCCCCTATAAGGCCTACCGGGGAACGCCCATGGGGCCTGACCAGACTACCCTGGAAGACGCCCGGCGGGCCATCGAGGACTATGGGGTCCAGGACCGGCTGCCGAAGACTGTGGTGGACCACATCCTGAACGCGGGACCTGAGGATGAGACCCCGAAGGCCTTCCCCGACAATACCTATTACCTGCTGAACAGCCTGCCCGACGCCTGCCGGGCGGCGAAGAAGAACGCCGAGTCCCTGGGCCTGCCCGCTGTCCTTTTTTCTACCTCCCTGGAGGGAGAAGCAAAGGACGCCGGCACGGTCCTGGCGTCCATGGCCCGGGAAATGCAGCGGTCCGGGAGCCCCTTCCGGCCCCCCTGCGTGATCCTGGCCTCCGGCGAGGTCACCACCCAGATCCTGGATAACGCGGTCATCCAGGGCCATGGCGGCCCTGGTCAGGAGATGACCCTTTCCTTCGCCCTGGCCGCGAGGAACATCCCCGGCGCGGTCCTCCTCTCCATCGATTCGGAGGGGACAGACGGAACCGCGCCGGCGGCCGGCGGCATGACCGACTCTAAGACCCTGGCGGCCTGTGAGACGGAAGGCCTGTCCATCCATCAGGCCCTCCGGGCCCACGCCTGTTACGAGGCCCTGTCCCAGGTGGGGGACGCGGTCATGACCGGGAACACGGGGACCAACCTGTGCGACCTGAATATTCTGTACGTGCCGGCCAGGCCGGCGGAATGAAGAAGGCGGCCCGGTGAAATGAGGCTGGCCGCCCGCCGGCGTGGGAAGACGACCGCCGCCGGCGCCACGAGCCAGGCCGGCGGAATGAAGGTGTCATCCGCCCGGCGATTGCCCGGACAGAGAGGAGAGAAGCATTGAAAATTAAGGAAATCAGAGCCAGGCAGCTCATCGACTGTAAATGCCGCCCCATGGTGGAGGCGGACGTGGTCCTGGAGGACGGGACGGTCGGCCGGGGCGCGGCGCCCACGGGCAGCTCCGTCGGCATGTATGAGTCCTGCGTCCTCCGGGATGGCGACCCGAAGGAATACGGGGGCCTCAGCGTTCACCGGGCCGTCGCCAACGTGAATGACGTCATCGGGCCCCGGCTGGCGGGCATGGACATTTATGACCAGGGCGCCGTCGACCAGGCCATGATCGACCTGGACGGGACCCCGGATAAACATGTGCTGGGGGGCAACGCCATCTACTCCGTCTCGGTCGCCGCCTATCGGGCCGCCGCCGCGTCGAAGGGCCAGACCCTCTATGATTACATCGCCGGCGGAGACCTCCGGACCGTCCCCATCCCCAGCTTCAACGTCATTAACGGCGGCATGAACGCGGGCGTCCGCCAGGCCTTCAATGAGTTCATCGTCATGCCCTACGGGGCGGCGGACATCGAGGAGGCCGTAGAGACCGCGGTCCAGGTCTTCCAGATCCTGGGCGACGTGATCCGGGACCACACCGGACGGGAGCCTCTGGTGGGCGGATCCTACGGCTGGTGCGCCCCCTCGGAGGACCCGGAAGTCTGCCTGGATCTGATCCAGGAGGCCATCCGCCGGGCTGGTCGGGAGGGGACATGCGGCCTCTGCCTGGACTGCGCCTCCAGTGAGATGTATGAGAAGGACAAAGGCTACTATATGAACGGCCGGTATCTCTCCTCGGCGGAGCTGGTGGCCTACGCGAAGGGGCTGACGGAGAAGTACGACTTCGTCTTCATCGAGGACCTGATGGACGAGAACGACTGGGAAGGCTGGTCTCTGGCCCATCAGGAACTGACGCGGACCCTTCTGATCGGGGACGATTTCACCGTCTCCAACCCGGCCAGGATCCAGCGGGCTTATAAGGCGAACGCCATCGACGGTTTCATTCTGAAACCCAATCAGGTAGGCACCATCACCGAGGCCCTCCGGGCCCAGGTCTTCGCCAGCGGTCACGGACTGCTCTCGATCACTTCCGGCCGGTCCGGCGGGGTCGTGGGGGACGTGGTCATGGACCTGGCGGTCGGCCTCCGGATCCCCTTCATTAAGAACGGCTGTCCCCGGTCCGGTGAAAGGATCGACAAGCTGAATTTCCTGATGCGGGCGAAGGACCTCCACCCCGGCTGCCACATGGCCAGGATCGATGACCTGATCCGGTTCT
>CACZTH010000165.1 GCA_902784035.1 uncultured Eubacteriales bacterium | reverse complement strand
CCTGGCTGGTTGTCAGGTGTCTGTTACCTACAACTTTATTGTAGGAGGAGGAACGAATAATGTTTAAATATTACAGATACGACGGCGAGAAAAAATTCGACATCGGGAAAGTGCCGACGGATGACACCAAGCTGGTGAAGGACCGGACCGAGGCGGAGGCCAGGCTGGCGGCGAATAACGAAAAGATCGACGAGCTTCAGCAGAAGCTCTACGCCGAGAAGCGGGAAGGCGTGATCTTCCTGTTTCAGGCCATGGACGCGGCCGGAAAGGACGGGACCATCCGGGCGGTCCTCCAGTGCCTGTCACCGCACGGGGTCCACGAGTCCGCCTTTAAATCCCCGTCGTCCCAGGACCTGGCCCACGATTACCTCTGGCGGATCGAGCAGGAGGTCCCGGCGAAGGGCGAGATCGCGATCTTCAACCGGTCCCACTATGAGGAAGTCCTGATCTACCAGGTAAAAAAGCTCTGGGAGCAGCAGGCCAACGCCCGCCGGATCGACCCGGAGAAGATCATGAAGCACCGCTACGCGGACATCCGTCATTTCGAGAAATACCTCTGGCACAACAATGTCCGGACCGTGAAGATCTTCCTGAACGTGTCGAAGGAGGAGCAGGCCAAACGGTTCCTGGCCCGGATCGAGGAGCCCGAGAAGCATTGGAAATTCTCAGCCGCGGACTACGAGGAACGCCAGTACTGGGACGACTACCAGGCCGCCTTCGAGGACGCCATCAACCACACCGCCACCTGGCACTGCCCCTGGTTCGTGGTCCCCGCCGACCATAAGTGGTACATGCGCTACGTGGTGAGCGAGATCATTTTAGACACCCTTCAGGACATGGATCCCCGCTGGCCTGTGGTCACCGACGAGCGGAAGGCCCGCTTCGGCGAAATTCGGACCGCCCTTCAGGCTGAGCTGGGCATGGATAAGAAGGAAAAAAAGAAGGCCAAGGCGGACGCTCCGGCGGCACCCGCGGACGTCCCGGACGCCCACGCGGCGGACAGTGAGGCCAAACCTCGGGACTGATCCCCGCGGAACCAATCCCTTCACATCCGGAGCAGCTGGCCGTAGCCTGAAATCTTATCGTCGATCCCAGCCAGGCGGAGCAGGTCCCAGATGAAAGCCTGATTAGAGGCGACCACGGGCTTTCCGAGCCTTTGCTCGAGTTCATCCACGATCTCAGCGCTGCGGAGGGCGCCGCAGGATATGAAAACGGCATCGGCCTCCGGGCAGTCCACCTCCGCGGCGAAATCCCGGATGAAGCTGGGCCGGACCCGGGCGATGTCGAAGTCCTCGACCAGGTTCATCCCCCGCATGCTGACGATCTCGAACCCCTGTTTCTCCAGGTACCGGGCCTCCTCATCATTCACCTCGTCCAGATAGGGCGTCGCGATGGCGATCCGGCGGGCGCGAAAGGCCCGGAGGGCGTGGATCACGCCGGTCACCATGGTCGTGGCCTTCTCCACGTTGCCCCGGGTCAGGAGCTGGGATTTAGCGTATTCCTCCGTGATGCAGATGCTGCCGGAGGTGCAGCCATAGCCGATGGCGTCCAGATGGAGGTCCGGGACCAGGAGGGAGACGGCCTCCGGGAGCAGCTCGCCCGCGGCCTTCAGGTTCTCGACAGTCACGGCGGAGGGCATCCTCACCCGGGTGAAATGGATGCCGACCCCCGGCGGGATGATCCGGACGCACTCGGAGTCTGTGATCTGCTCCATGGCCAGGAGCACGACGCCGACCCGGGCGCGGGGGAACCGGCCTTCGTCGAAATCGACCTGGACCTGTTTCGAATGAAATTCGCTGAAATCCAATCTGCCCATTGGCATCACCTTCTCACCTTTCCGCCTGTCAGCGTCACGATTTTCCCGATGGCCATTGGCCATGCTGTTTTCTGCCGGCCATTGGCGTCACCCTTTATTCGGATTGATCACAGCGGCCCGCCTGGACGGAGAACGCCCGGCAGGCCGCCTTTTTTCTTTAATCTACATAGTCAGCAGGATCCTTCCCTATTCCGCCGTGTGCACATGCAAAAGTTCGTGGGACTTATCCTTCAGGATGCCCTGGTAGAGACTCTGGACCAGCGGGTTCTCGTCGCACTTGCGGATGGACTTGTTATTGTCGATCCGGTAGAGACCGGTAGTCCGCGCGCTGCGCGGGGTCCTGCCCAGGATGACCGGCTGACCGCCGCCCATGACGCAGCCGCCCCGGCAGGCCATGACCTCGATCAGGTCGTAATGTCGGGTGCCCGCCTTCAGGCCGTCCAGGACGATCCGGGCGTTGGCCAGGCCGGAGACCACGCAGATCTGCAGGTTCCTGTCTCCGTAGGGCACCGAGAACTCCCGGATCCACTCGTTCGACCGGACGCCGCTGTCCGCGATGGACTCCATGAGGGCCTTCGAATGATTGGGGGCCAGGCGCCGGAGGACTGCCTCCGTCACGCCGCCGCTGGCTCCGAAGATCACGCCGCCGCCCGAACCGAAGCCGAAGGGCATGTCGCAGGCTTCGGGCTCCAGTTCCTTCAGATCCAGGCCGAAGTCCCGGATCATGTTGACCAGACCGGTCGAGGTGATCACGTAATCCGTGTCCTGCTCGCCCTTCGTGTAATTCCTCTGCCAGCCGATCTCCATTTTCTTCGCCGTACAGGGCATGATGGAGACCACGATGGTCTTCTTCCCCATGGCGTTCGCCGGATCACGGTAATATTCCTTCAGCACGGCGCTCATCATGCCTTCCGGGCTCCGGCAGGTAGAGACGTTCTCCTCGAACTCCGGATACTGGTCGTGGCAGAACTTGACCCAGGCCGGACAGCAGGAGGTCATCAGGGGAAGCTTCTCCCCCTCCCGCAGCCGCTCCAGGAACTCCTGAGCTTCCTCCATGATGGTCAGGTCCGCGGCCAGCGCCACGTCATAGACCTCATCGAATCCCATCTGGTGCATGGCGTTCACGATTCTGCCCATGACCGGGGACCCGTCCTCCATACCAAAGGCGTCCCCGACGGCGACCCGGACCGCCGGCGCCACTTCCGCGACGACCCGCACGTTCGGATCCCCGATCAGCTTCCAGACCGGGTCGATGTCCGAGTGGATGGTGATGGCTCCGGTGGGACAGTAGACCCTGCACTGGCCGCAGTTGACACAGGCGGTCTGGGCGATGTCCTGATGGAAGGCCGTGGTGACCTCCGCGTTCGCTCCCCGGCTGGTGAACTCCAGCACGCCGACCCCCTGAAGCTCAGAGCAGGCCCGGACGCAGTCCCCGCAGAGGATGCATTTATTCATGTTCCGGATGATGGACGGAGAACTGGTGTCGATGGGCCGTTTCTCCCGGGTGTCCTGATAGGGGACATCGTTGATATTCATCTTATGCGCCAGGTCCTGGAGCCGGCAGTCGCCGCTCTGCAGGCAGGTGGTGCAGTCCCGGTCGTGGGAGCCAAGCAGGAGCTGAATGATCATCTTCCGGTATTTCTGGAGCCGGATCGTGTTGGTCCGGATCACCATCCCGTCCCGGGGGACCTCAGAGCAGGAGGCGAACATCTTCCCCCGCTCGTCCTCCACCATGCAGAGCCGGCAGGCTCCGAAGGTGGACATTTCCGACAGATAGCAGAGAGTCGGAATGTTGATGCCGGCCTTCCGGATGACTGCCAGGACGTTCTTCTCGTCCGTGAACGACACTTTCCGGCCGTTGATCGTCATGATTCCCATAGTCCATTCCTCCTCTAAAACTCAACATAGATGGCGTCGAAGGCGCAGTTCTCCTGGCAGGTCCCGCAGCGGATGCAGGCGTCCGGGACGATCTGATGGGGCTGGAGCCTGGCGCCGATGATGGCGCCCGCCGGACAGTTGTGGACGCACTTGCCGCAGCCCACGCACTTCTCCTGATCGATGACGAAACGGGCCAGCTTGGCGCAGACATGGGCCCGGCACCGCTTCTCCACGATATGTTCCACATATTCTTCCCGGAACTGATGGATGGTGGAAATGACCGGGAGCGGGGCGCTTTTGCCCAGGCCGCACAGGCTCATGGACCGGACCATCTGGGCAAGTTCCTCCAGATTGTCCAGGTCTTCCATCTCGGCCTTTCCATCGACGATCTTCTGCATGATCTCCAGCATTCGTTTCGTGCCCTCCCGGCAGGGGGTACACTTGCCGCAGGATTCCCGCTGGGTGAAGCTCATGAAGAAGCGGGCGACCTCGACCATGCAGGAGTTCTGATCCAGAACCACCAGGCCGCCGGACCCGATGATGGCGTCATATTTCTTCACGGACTCGAAGTCCAGGCCCACGTCCATTTCCCGCTCGGTCAGACAGCCGCCGGAGGGACCGCCGATCTGGACGGCCTTAAAGGTCCCGCCATCCTTAATCCCGCCGCCGATGTCGTAAATGATCTCCCGAAGCGTGGTCCCCATGGGCACCTCGATCAGGCCGGTGTTCTGGATGGCGCCGGTGATGGAGAAAGTCTTAGTCCCGTGGCTGGTGGGAGAACCGATGGAAGCGAACCAGTCCGCCCCGTCTGTGATAATCCTGGGGACATTGGCGTAGGTCTCCACGTTATTCAGGACCGTCGGCTTGGCCCAAAGCCCATGCTCCACGGTCCGGGGCGGCTTGACACGGGGCATGCCCCGCTTGCCCTCGATGGAGGCGGTCAGGGCTGAGCCCTCGCCGCAGACGAACGCGCCGGCGCCCCGGTTGATGTGGAGACGGAAGCTGAAACTGCTGCCCAGGATACCTCCGCCCAGGAGACCGGCCTTCTCCAGGACCTCGATGGCCTCCGTCAGCCGGGCCACCGACAGCGGATATTCCGCGCGGACATAGATGTAGCCGTCCCGCGCGCCCACCGCGTAGGCCGCGATCATCATGCCCTCGATCATCTTGAAGGGGTCGCCTTCCATGACAGACCCGTCCATGAAGGCGCCGGGGTCTCCCTCGTCGCCGTTGCAGACGACATACCGGACCGGATCCTTCTGAGCCGCCACCTGGGACCACTTCCGGCCCGTGGGGAAGCCCGCGCCGCCCCGGCCGCGAAGCCCGGCGTTGCTCACTTCCGCGATGACCTGCTCCGGGGTCATCTCGAAAAGGGCCTTCTCCAGGCCCCGGAAGCCGCCGGCGTAGAGGTACTCAGACAAAGAAT
>CACZTH010000164.1 GCA_902784035.1 uncultured Eubacteriales bacterium | reverse complement strand
CTCGATCGTATACGTGATCGCCGCCGCGCCGGACGCGAGCGCAAGCGCCGCGCTGCCCGCGGCCTGGACGAAGGAAACGCCATGATAGCTGGGGTTGGGTTCGGTGAACTGGGGGAACTTATCGCTCTTAGACCAGTCGAAGCCGCCGTCGACGATGACGCCGCCCAGGGAGGAACCGTGGCCGCCGATGAACTTGGTGGCGGAATGGACCACGATATCAGCGCCATGCTCCAGCGGACGGATCAGGTAAGGGGTGCCGAAGGTGTTGTCCACCACGACGGGCAGGCCGTGCTTATGGGCGATCTCGGAGATCGCGTCGATGTCCGGAATGTCGCTGTTGGGGTTGCCCAGGGTCTCGATGTAGACCAGCTTGGTGTTCTCCTGGATGGCGTTCTCTACTTCCTCCAGGTCATGAACATCGACGAAGGTCGTGTCGATGCCATAATCCCTCAGGGTGTGTCCCAGCAGGTTGACGCTGCCTCCGTAGATGGTCTTCTGCGCCACCACATGATCGCCGGCGCCCGCCAGGGCGATGATGGAATAGGTCACTGCGGCCGCGCCGGAAGCCAGCGCCAGTCCGCCGGTACCGCCCTCCAGGGCGGCGACTCTGTTCTCGAACACAGCCTGGGTGGAATTGGTCAGGCGGCCGTAGATGTTGCCGGCGTCCCTCAGGCCGAACCGGTCAGCCGCGTGCTTGCTGTTATGGAACACATAGGAGGTGGTCTGGTAGATGGGGACCGCTCTGGCGTCGGAAGCCGGATCAGCCTCCTCCTGTCCTACGTGCAGCTGCAGGGTATCGAATCCATACTTGTGCTCACTCATTTTCTGTACCTCTTTCTTTCATGAATAGATGATGCTCGTTCTGTTGCTTTCCTTCCGCTGGTCTCAGAGAGAATGACCTTCATCATGGATCCGCTCCCATTAACCAATCAACATATTATTTTAATATGTTATATTGCTTATGGTCATAATGTAACACTGACCCGGCTCCTTGTCAATCTTTTTCAACAAAGAAATATAAAAAATCCGGCGCTTTTTCGTTCAGGATCCCCTAACCGTTGCAAGCGCCGGATCTTTCGTCTTCTACCGGTCTATTATCTCTTATTTCATATAGTGCTTCAGCAGGGCCTGGGTCCCTTCCGTCCCGAGGCCGTCTTTCTCCAGGCCGCTGGCGATATCCCGGATCCGCGCCGTGATGTCCAGGGTCAGTCCATTGGCCTGCCCCGCCTCATTCGCCAGGTTCAGATCCTTCACGAAATGCTTCAGCATGAAGCCCGGGTCGAAGTCGCCGCCCGCGCCCCTGCTGGCCACCTTCGTCAGCTGGAAGCTGCCGCCGGCGCCCGTTCCGACCATCTCGATCATCTTCTCCACATCCAGACCCGCCGCCTTCGCGTAGCTGATGGCTTCACAGGCCCCGGCCAGGGCCCCCGCCACCGCGATCTGGTTGGCCATCTTCATGTGCTGGCCCGCCCCCGGGCCACCGCAGAGGTTCACGTTCGTGCCCATGCAGCAGAAGACCTTCGCCATGGCGCTGAAGTCCGCCTGGCTGCCGCCCACCAGGATGGTCAGCGTGCCGGCCTTGGCGCCGATGTCTCCACCCGTTACCGGAGCGTCCAGGGCGTGGATGCCCTTCTTCGCCGCTTCCTCCGCGATCTGGACCGCCAGGGCCGGCGAAGAGGTGGTCATATCCGCCACATAGGCGCCCGGGCGGGCGCCGGCCAGGATCCCGTCCTGTCCCAGGTAGATCTCCTCCACGTCCTTCGGATAGCCCACCATGGAGATGACCGCGTCCATGCCCTCGGCGCAGGCAGCCGGGGTGTCCTTCCAGACGGCGCCTCCCGCCACCAGCTGGTCCGCCTTCTCTTTCGTCCGGTTGTAGACCTGCATCTCATAACCCTCATCCAGCAGGTGCTGGGCCATGGCGCCCCCCATGATCCCCGTGCCGATGAAGCCGATCTTCTTAATCTGATCTGACATCATGAACTCCTTTCATTATTTATCTCTGAGAAATGGTAGAGGAAGCGGCGGATTTTGTCAAGCCGGGCGGGGAGTCAGGGAAAACGGGAGGAGAGTCAGAGGAAACAGGCGGGAGACGGAAAAAACGGGGGGAGAGAGCGGCGGGAGATCCCCTCCTTCTGACCGGCCGCCAGACTAAGGAGGGGCGCGGCGGGAAGGCTCCGGCGTCTTACCGGCCGCCAGACTATGGAAGGGCGCGGCGGGAAGGCTCCGCCGTCTGACCGGCCGCCGGGTCCAATCCTGGCCTTCCTCACACTGGCCCGTCGCCCGGCGGCCCGGAATGTGTCCGGCCGCTTGACAGAAGGCCGCCCGCCGGGCTAAGGTAAAAGAAAAAAGAGGGCGGCCGGCCCGAACCGCCGCGCTCTTCTGCGGCCGCCGGCGCACCCGGCGGCTCCCGGGACAGAAAGGATGGTCAACGCCGGTGCCCCGGCCCGGCGGATGAAATGATGAAGCTCAGTTCCTCCGGCCTCCGTCAGGACGGCCGCTTCGATGACAAGTACGGCAAGCGGGGAAAGGCTCCCTGCTCCCTCCCCTTCCGGATAGAAGACGCCCCCGAGGGGACCCGGTCCTTCGCGGTCTATTTCGAGGATAAGGACAGCATCCCCGTCTGCGGCTTCGCCTGGATCCACTGGCTGATCTCCGACCTCCGGAACACGGAAGTCCCGGAGGGAGCGGCCCAGGACCCGAAGGGGTTCACCCAGGGCTCCACCAGCCTCTACCGCGGCCTGTCCAACCCGAAATTCGGCGGCGTCAGCCGGGCCGATTCCTGCACCTATGTCCCCATGGCGCCCCCGGATAAGCCCCACTGCTACGAGCTCCATGTCTACGCCCTGGATACGATCCTGCCTCTTCCGAAGGGCTTCTACTGGAATGAGCTCTACCACGCCATGGCAGGCCACGTCCTGGAGGAGGCCGTCCTCTCCGGCTGGTACGACGCATGAGCTATATCATCGGGGTCGACATCGGCGGGACCACGATGAAGAGCGGCCTGTTTGAAGCGGAAGACCCGAAGGCGCCTCTCTACACCTGGTCCATCCCCACAGACACGGAAGACGGAGGGGCCCGGATCCTGACAGACGCCGCGGAGGCCTGCCTCCGGGAGCTTGCCCGGATCCAGGTTCCCATCGGTGAAATCCAGGCGGCCGGGATCGGGGTCCCCGGCCCGGTCACCGGCGGCGCCGTCGTCCATGGCTGCCCCAACCTGGGCTGGGGGACGGTCGACGTGTCCCGGGACTTCGCTTCCCTGACCGGCATCCCCCGGGTCGAGACCCAGAACGACGCCAACTGCGCGGCCCTGGGAGAGCTCCTCTACGGGGCCGGGCAGGGGGCGGACAGCTGCGCCATGGTGGTATTAGGGACCGGCGTCGGCTGCGGCGTCGTCCTGGACGGGAAGATCCTGACGGGCAGGTTCGGCGCCGCGGGAGAGATCGGCCACCTGCCCATGAAGACCGATGAGACCGCCTACTGCGGCTGCGGGAAAAAGGGCTGCCTGGAGCAGTACGCCTCCGCCACCGGCCTGGTCCGGGAGGCCCGCCAGCGCCTGGACAGCCGGCTGGACCTTCGCGCCGGCGGGCCCTCTGTCCTCCGTTCCATCCCCCTCTTCACGGCGAAGGACGTGATGGACGCCGCCCGGTCGGGAGACCCCCTGGCCCTGTCCGCGGTCCGGACCGGCGCGGAAATGCTGGGCCGGGGCCTTGCCATGGTGGCCTGTACCGCCGACCCCGGCCTCTTCATCCTGGGAGGCGGCCTGGCCCAGGGCGGCAGCTTCTATCTGGATCTGGTCCGGGCCAGCTACCGGGCCCACTGCTATCCCCCTTCTCAGGAGGCGGAATTCCGCCTGGCCGCCCTGGGCCCCCAGGCGGGCCTCATCGGCGCGGCCGCCCTCCAGCGGACCCGCCCCGCGTCAGAGCCCCCTTCTCTGTAAGCAGGCCGCATCTCCGCGCGTCCGAAAAGCGGGGCGGGCCTCCGGGCCCGTCCCGCACGAAACAATCCCTCCAACAGATCACTCTATAATCCGCGTCAGTAACCCAGCTTCCGGTTCACGACCCTCTTCAGCGGCTTCCCTTCCGCGTACAGAGCCATGTTCTCCCGGAAAAGGTCCACCGTCGTATCCGCCGTATAGCCCAGGGACATATCCCCGGACACATGGGGGGTCAGGATACAGTTCTTCGCCGACCAGAGCGGATTCTCAGGATCCAGGGGTTCCGGCACCATCACGTCCAGGGCGGCGCCGGCGATCTTCCCGGCGTTCAGCGCCTCTACCAGGGCATCCTGATCCACAGTGGTTCCCCGGCCCACGTTCACGACCACGGCGTGCGCCGGCAGCAGCCCGATCCGCTCCCGGGACAGGAGGCCCTTCGTCTCCGGCGTGTTCGGCATGCTCATGGTCAGGATGTCCGTGGTGGGCAGGTACTCGTCCATCTGCTCACTCTTCAGGACCATGTCGAAGGCCGGCTCACTGGACTTCCCGCTCCGGCTGAAGCCGATGACGCTGGCCGCCCCCAGCGCCTTCATCCGCCGGGCCACGTTTCGCCCGATGTCCCCGGTGCCCAGGACCGTCACCGTGCTTCCGTAGATGGACCGGACCGGCAGCTTCCGGTGCCACTCCTTCTCCCTCATATACGCCTGGTAACGGGGCATCTGCCTCAGCATCATCAGCGTCACCATGACCACGTGCTCCGAGATCGTGACTCCGTAGGCCCCCGCTGAATTGGTCAGGACCGTCTCCCCGCTGGGAAAGACGCCGGGCTCCAGGTAGGGCTCTACCCCCGCGTTGCTGGAGGCCGCCCATTTCAGCGCCTTTGTCTCCGGGATCAGGGCGCAGGTCCGGCTGAACAGGACCTCACATTCCCGCAGCTCCCGGCTCCCCTTCGCCGCCTCTTCATCCTCGAAGAAGGTCAGATCATAGTCATATTCCATTGCCGAAAGCCTGATCCGCTCCTTCTGCCAGTCCGTCAGAAAATCACAGGCCACCACTAATTTCTTCCCCATTTTCGTTCCGCTCCTTTCATCACGCGTGACCAAAAAGCAGACCCGGCGGGCGCTCTCCCACCGGGCTTTTCCGTCCCCGCCCCAAAAGGGGCCCCGGGCCCCTCCATCCGGCCTGCGGCCGGCGGGCACGCTCTGATCATATTCTACCACATCACCGGATCATGGCGCTCAGGAAATCCCGAAGCCGCTGGCTGTCCGGATGGTTGAAGACCTTCTCCGACGTTCCCTCCTCCTGGATCTTTCCCTGGTTCATGAAGACCACCCTGTCCGCCGCCTCCCGGGCGAAGCCCATCTCGTGGGTCACCACGATCATGGTCACATGCCGGTCATGGAGATCCCGGATGACCTGGAGAACCTCCCCGGTGATTTCCGGGTCCAGGGCAGAGGTCGGCTCATCGAACAGCATGATCTCCGGATCCATGGCCAGGCCCCGG
>CACZTH010000163.1 GCA_902784035.1 uncultured Eubacteriales bacterium | reverse complement strand
TGCCGTACTTGTTGATGCAGGTGCAGCACAGAGAAGTGTGAACGGAGATGGTGATGCCCGTGCTTCCGTCGATCTTGGAGACCTCTTCCATGCACAGAGCGTAAGCCAGTTCATCAGCGCCCTGTCCGCCGTACTCCTTGGAATACGGGATGCCGAAGAAGCCGGACTTCTGCATCTTCGCGATCAGATCCATGTCGTAGGCCTCAGCCTCATCCATGTCCTTGGCGATCGGCTTGATCTCCGTTTCCGCGAAGCTGCGGAACAGCTGCTGCATAAGCTGATGAGGCTTATCCAATTTGAAATTCATAAGTACCTCCTACTTAATTAAAATTTACTGTTTAACAGCCCTCCCCTGCGGATGGGCTGTTAGAGCAATAAAAATCAATTTACTGCTATATTATAGCTAACCATTGTATTCATTTCAAGACTATCTTGAGACAATTTCAGGCCCTTCCAGGGTTGAAAATCTATGGCCTGAGGGGTGAAAGAAGTTTCCTGTCAGCCCTCCTGTTCCGGCAGGTCACGAAAATGAAACTGCCGTTTCCCGGAAGCGTAATCCCCCACTGTCTGCCCCTGACCGAACAGCTTATATTTATAGGTCATGAGCCCCTCCAGGCCGACCGGGCCCCGGGCGTGAATCTTCCCGGTGCTGATGCCGACTTCCGCCCCGAAGCCATACCGGAAGCCATCGGCGAACCGGGTGGAGCAGTTCTGGTAGACCCCGGCGGAGTCGACCAGAGACATGAAGGTCCGGGCGGCGTTCGGATCTTCCGTCATGATGGCGTCGGTATGGTGAGACCCATACAGGTTGATGTGGCGGACGGCCTCTTCCACGCTGTCCACCAGTTTGACGGAGATGATCAGAGCCAGGTATTCAGTCCGGAAATCCTCCTCATCCGCGGGCTCGCAGGGAATCAGGTCCTGGACCTCCCGGGTCCCGCGGATAGTCACGCCCTCCTCCCGGAAGGCCTCGGCCAGACGGGGCAGAAAGGCCGGCGCGATGTCCCGGTGAACCAGGAGGGTCTCCGCCGCGTTGCAGGCGGCGGTATACTGGACCTTCGCGTCCACCACGACGGGAATGGCCCTCTCGATGTCCGCCGCCCGATCCACGTAGATGTGGCAGATGCCGTCGGCGTGACCCATGACCGGGATCTTGGTATGATCCATGATATAGCGGACGAAGGCGTTGGATCCCCTCGGGATCAGCAGGTCCACGTACCGGTCGCAGGTCAGAAGGTCATCGATCTCCTGGTGGGAGTCGGCCTGGGCCAGGCAGTCCTCCGGCAGGCCGGCGCTGACGGCTGCCTCATGGATGATCTGGAAAAGGACCTGGTTCGTCGCCCGGGTCTCGCTGCCACCCTTCAGGATGGCGCAGTTCCCGCTCTTCAGACAAAGGGACGATATCTGGACCATGGCGTCCGGCCGGGCCTCGAAGATAACCCCGATGACCCCGATGGGACAGGACTCCCGGTAAAGGGTCAGCCCCTGATCCAGTTCCCTGGCCAGACTGATCTTCCCCACAGGGTCCGGAAGGGAAATGATCTGGTCAATTCCAGCTGTTACATCTGCCAGTTTATGGTCGTCGAACTTCAGCCGGCCGAGGATGGCCGGCGCCACGCCGGACTCCTCCGCCCGCGCCAGATCCTTCTGGTTGGCGGCGAAGATCCGATCCTTCTGCGCGATTAAAGCGTCCCGGACCCGGCTCAGGGCCTCGTTCCGCTGTTCGCCCGGACAGGCGGCGAGCACCGGGCTCTCCAGCTTCATCCTGCGGGCGGTTTCTTCGATATGATTCATGAGATAGGCACCTCCTGCCCCTGAGTATAGCAGATGGAACGGACAAAAGACAAGCCGGCGGGCGGCCGGCCGCCTGCCGATATTGTTTTTTGTCCATATGAAAAAAACGCCGCGGACCAGGTCCGCGGCAGTCTCAATAGCGCTTATTCCGGCGTCTTTACTCCTTCTCCGCCAGTTTGGCGTGGATGGCGTTCTTCAGCATGGGGCCGACCTTAAACAGGTCGCCGGTGATGCCGTAGTCCGCAATCTCGAAGATGGGGGCGTCCGGGTTTTTATTCACGGCGATGATGCACTCGGAATCCTGCATGCCAGCCTTATGCTGGATGGACCCGGAGATGCCCAGGGCGATGTAGACCTTCGGGTGAACGGTCTTGCCGGTCTGACCGACCTGGTGGTCGGCGGACAGCCAGCCGGAGTCGATGGCCACACGGGAGCCGCCGACGACGCCGCCCAGCTCATCCGCGATGTCCTGAGCGATGGCGATGCCCTTCTCGACATCCTTCGAGATGCCGCGGCCGACGGAAACGATGTAATCCGCGCCGACCAGGTCGACGATCTTCTTCGCGGCTTTCACAACCTCGACGACCGCGGTGTCCAGGTCCTCCGGCACCAGCTGGGGCTTATACTCGGTGACCACGCAGGCGCTGGCCTTCGCCTCATCGAAGGGCGCCTTCTTCATGACGCCGGGACGGACCGTGGCCATGGCCGGCCGGAAACGGGGGCAGACGATGGTGGCCATCAGGTGGCCGCCGAAGGCCGGACGGGTCATCTTCA
>CACZTH010000162.1 GCA_902784035.1 uncultured Eubacteriales bacterium | reverse complement strand
TCTCGGAGAAGGCGCTTCATGACATCGTGAATTACTACACCAGGGAGTCCGGCGTCCGGAACCTGGAGCGGGAAATCGCCAACATCTGCCGCAAGGCCGCCCGAAAGGTGGTCACAGACAAGCGGAAGACCTGCAGTGTTACCCCAAGAAGCCTGGAATCCTATCTGGGCAAGCACAGGTTCTCGTATGACCTGGCCGCGAAGGAGGACCGGGTCGGCGTCACCACAGGTCTTGCCTGGACCGCGGTGGGCGGTGTCACCCTCGAGGTGGAATGCGCCGTTCTGCCTGGTACGGGGGTGCTTCAGCTCACCGGTAAGCTGGGCGACGTGATGCAGGAGTCCGCCAGAACCGCCTTAAGTTATGTTCGTTCTGTGGCGGACAGGTACGGGATCGAGAAAGACTTCTATAAAGAGAAGGATCTCCACATCCATGTTCCGGAGGGCGCGGTGCCGAAGGACGGGCCCTCCGCGGGTGTCACCATGGTAACGTCGCTGGTATCGGCTCTGACCGGGGTCCCGGTCCGGCGGGATGTGGCCATGACGGGTGAGATCACCCTCCGGGGTGCGGTCCTTCCCATCGGTGGTTTCCGGGAAAAGGCGCTGGCCGCTCACCGGGCGGGAATCAAGAAGGTTCTTCTCCCGAAGGAGAACGCCCCGGACCTGGAGGAGATCCCGAAGAGCGTCCGAAAGGAAATGACCTTCGTCACGGTGGAGACCGCGGAACAGGTCCTGGAGGAGGCGCTGACCAGGAAGCCGGAACCGGCTCCGAAGGCGGCGTCTGATGAAGGGGCGCCGGCGGCTGCCGCCGGCCAGACTGCTTCCGCTGAAGGTCAGGAGAGAGCCTGACATGCTGATCATTAAGAGCGCGGACATCGTGGCGACCGCTGTGAAGCCCGCCCAATATCCACCGGCGGATCTGCCGGAGGTCGCCTTCTGCGGCCGTTCCAACGTGGGGAAATCGACCCTGCTGAACTACCTGACCGGCAGGAAGAGTCTGGCCAGGGTCAGCGGGTCCCCTGGGAAGACCAGGACCATCAACTTCTATGAGCTGAATGGGTCCTTCCGGGTGGCTGATCTTCCGGGCTACGGCTACGCGAAGGTGTCCCGGGCCGTTTCGGAGAAGTGGGGCGCCATGATGGATCAGTATTTCCAGACCCGGCCCTGCCTGAAGACCGCGGTCCTCCTGGTGGACATCCGTCACGACCCGACGGGTCAGGACATTCAGATGTATGATTATCTGAAGTATTACGGCCTGGCGGGGATGGTGGCGGCGACCAAGGCGGACAAGCTGTCCCGCGCACAGGCGCAGAAGAACGCGGCGGCGATTCGAAAGAAACTGGGTATGGAGAAAGAGGCCCCGCTGATCCCGGTCTCAGCCCTGAAGCGGACAGGCGGTGATCTGCTGCTGGCGGAGCTCGCGCGGGCATTGGAACTGGAAGAGGAATAAGTGATCGAACGGCCGGGCGCCGCGGGGAACCCCGCGGGCCGGGTCGTTTTTTTCTTTCTGCCCGTGACAGATAGGGCGGCGGCGTGTAAAATAGGAATGAAAGAGCGTCAGCACAGAGGGGAGCGGAGTTATGGCAGGAGAGACAGTAGGAAAGATCTTATTCACTGAGGAGCAGATCCGGTCGCGCGCCAGGGAACTGGGACAGCAGATCACGGCGGACTATCAGGACTGCCAGCTGGTGGTGGTTGGCACCCTGAACGGCGCTATCATGTGGATGTGTGACCTGGTCAAGAACATCGACTTGGACCTTCGGCTGGACTTCATCTCTGCCCACAGCTATGGCTCCGGCACGATCAGCTCCGGAAATGTGAACATCACGAAGGACCTGGAGATGGACGTGACCGGGAAGGACGTGCTCATCGTGGAAGATATCGTGGACTCCGGGAATACCCTGAGTTTCCTGAAGAATACGTATTTCGACAATAAGGGGGCCCGGTCAGTGAGGATCTGCACCATGCTGAACAAGCCCGCCCGCCGGGAGGCGGAGGGACTGACCCTGGATTATGTGGGCTTTACGGTGGAAGACCTTTTCATCGTGGGTTATGGCCTGGATTTCGATCAGAAGTACCGGAGCCTCCCCTACATCAGCTACCTGGCAGAATAAGGCTATGAGACGGGGCAGGCGTCCGCTTGCCCCTTTCTTGCGATGGACTTTTTCCGAATAGTATCTCTATAGGCATTTTTATGAAATTAGGTAAGAAAATTGACCTGCATATCCATTCCACCTTCTCTGACGGGATGAAGACCCCGACGGAGCTTGTGGCCATGTACCGGGCTGATGGCTATGACCAGATCGCCATCACCGACCATGACGGTGTGGGCGGAGTGCCGGAGGCCCAGGCGGCCGGCGCCCGGGCCGGCCTGGAGGTGGTGGCCGGGATCGAGATCGGCTCAGTGGTCCGGGACCGGAACGAGATCCACCTCCTGGGTTATGATTTCGATATCTATAATGATTTTCTCACGAAGAAGCTGGAAGAGATGCGGGCCTACCGGATCCGCCGCAACGAGCGGCTCCTCCAGATCTTTCAGGAGAAGGGGTATCCTCTGACCCATGAAGATCTGATCCAGCGGCCGGAGCAGCACTATATAGGGAAGCCGAATTTTGCCATGGCCTTCGAGCGGATGGGCTATGTGAAGTCCGTCCAGGAGGCTTTTCAGTCGAAAGAGCTCCTGGCCAGTCCGGAGGCCAGGGCCCTGCGGAAGATGAAGGTCCGGACCGGAGACGCCATCCAGTGGATCCACGACGCCGGCGGCATCGCGGTGGTGGCTCATCCCATGAAGATCCACGGCATTGGAGAGAAAGGCTCACCGGGCTTTTTCCGGGAATTGGAGGATATCCTCCGTTTTCTGACTGAACATGGTCTCGACGGCCTGGAGTGCGGACATCCTTCTGCCAGCCCGGCGCAGGCAGAGACCCTGTCCCGCCTGGCAGACCGATATGGGCTTCTGAAGACGAGGGGGTCCGACTATCACGGAATCGATGAAGGAGGAAGATAGCATGAAGATCAAGTTCTGCGGCGCGGCCAGCGGTGTCACTGGCTCCTGCCATCTGCTTCAGACGGACAAGCACAGGGTTCTGCTGGACTGCGGTCAGTTCCAGGGAGGGAAGGCCCAGGAGGCTCTGAACGCTGAACCATTTCCCTTTGACCCGACGGAGGTCGAGGCGGTGCTCCTGAGCCACGCCCATATCGATCACTGCGGCCGGCTGCCCCTCCTGGTCAAGCGGGGCTTCACTGGGAAGATCTACTGCACATCGGCCACTGCGGACCTGCTGAAGGTCATGCTGGAGGACAGCGGTTACATCCATGAGAAGGACGCGGAGTGGCAGAGCAAGCGGAACCGCCGGGCCGGCAAGCCCCCGGTGGAGCCTCTCTACACCTTCGCTGACGCCCAGGCCACCCTGGACTATGTGGTCCCGGTGGAATATGATCAGCTGATCAAGCTGAACGACGAGATGCGGTTCGTCTTCAACGACGCCGGTCATATCCTGGGCTCCGCCATCACGGAGCTGTGGGTCACAGAAGGCGAGAAAGAAATGAAGCTGGTCTTTACCGGTGACCTGGGCATGACAGACCGGCCCATCCTCCGTGACCCCACCATCATTAAGAAGGCGGACTGCGTGATCATGGAGACCACCTATGGGAGCCGGAACCACACCGATAATACCATGGACGTCCGGAAGCTGATCGAGATCATCGTGAAGACCACCCGCCGGGGCGGAAACGCCGTGATCCCGTCCTTCGCCGTGGGCCGGACCCAGGAACTGATCTACGAGCTGAACCGCTATTATGAGGAACATAATGAATATTCCAAGGACCTGGAGCACCTGATGGTCTACGTGGACAGCCCCATGGCCACCACCGCCACGGAGGTCTTCCGCCGGAACGCCCAGGTCTTCGATGAGGAGACCCGGTCCTATATTCTGAAGGGAGACGACCCCCTCATGTTTAAAAACCTCCGCTTCACCCGGAGCACGGAGGAATCCCAGGCCCTGAACTTCGACCCGAGCCCGAAGGTCATCATCTCCGCCAGCGGCATGTGTGAGGCCGGCAGGATCCGCCACCACCTGAAGCACAATCTCTGGAATCCCAAGTCCAGCATCATCTTCGTGGGTTACCAGGCCGAAGGTTCCCTGGGCCGGGCCCTGGTGGAGGGGAAGAAGGATGTGACCCTCTTCGGGGAGGAGATCCACGTGGAGGCGGAAATCTATAATTTAGAGGGCTTCTCAGGCCACGCGGACCAGAATGGGCTTTTCGCCTGGCTGGCCAGTTTTCAGAAGGCCCCGAAGCAGGTCTTTCTGGTCCACGGAGAAAAGGAGTCGAAGGAGGTCTTCGCGGAGCTGGTCCATGAGAAGCTGGGCTATGAGCCCATCGTGGTCCATGGGGTCTCTGAGTATGACCTGGACATCGACGAGGGCGTGATCACGAACATCACCGAGGCGGAACGGACCGCCGAGATCCACGAGGACGTGCAGAAGGTCCGCAGTCAGGTCGCGGGCATCCACAGCGAGATCGAGGACATCCTGTACAATACCAACCTTTCTCTGACCTCCTCCATCCCGCCGGAGAAACTGGCGGAGATCAACAACATCGTTCAGGAACTGAACCGGGCGGCCATGTCCCTGGGCGTCGCGGTGTCCAGTGTGAACGAGGCCCGGGACATGGGGGACGCGGGCCTGGCGGGGAAATTAAAGGCAGATCCCCAGGCGGCCGGGAATTAGTCTGCTTCGTCCGCTTCGGCCGGAAGCCGGTCCTGTTTCCGCCGGAAATGGCCGCTGAAGGGCCTCTGCCCGCGCTTTCGGCTTCCCTTTGTCAGAGAATACCTTTTCAGAAAAACACTGCTTTCCGGCAGGGAATCCCTGACTTCCGCCGGAAGGCGGTTTCTTTTTTTGACTTCCGGGCGGGTGGGGCGCAGAGTGATGGCAGAGGAGCGGAAGAGCCGGAAAGAAAGGAGCGGCGGATGGCGAGAGAATGGCAGCAGACCAGGTTTCGGGAGTATGTCATGCCTGAAGGGGTCTATTATCAGAGCCTTTGGGCGGTGCGGGATCTGAAGAGGATGGAGGAGCGGGCCCGGGAACTCCAGCGTGATATTGACGGGGGCGCCGTGAAGGGGGCGGGGCTCGTCCGGGAGAGCCGCCGGACCTTCAGCAGTGTCCGGCCCACCGAGGACCTGGTCATGGAGAAGGCGCTTCTGGAGGCCCGGATCGGCGCCATCCGGGGCGCTTTGGCGGGGGTCCCGGAGAAGTACCGTGACATGATTCTGGAGAATATCATCGAGAAGACGCCGGCCAGCTACTTTTCCGATAAGGTCTGGAAGATCTGGAAGCAGCGGTTCATTTTCCAGGTCGCGAAGAACCTGTCGCTCATGTAGGACTGCCCTCGTCTGGCAGGGGGAGACAGGTCGGGAGGACCGCCCTCGAAAAATGCCTCTGGTTGTGCTATCATTAACGGGTACCATGGAACGGAAAGGAAGGGATCATATGACAGCACCGGATCCAGTTGCGTTCACCCTGTTCGGGGCGGACATCAGGTGGTATGGCATTCTCATCGCCAGCGGGTTCATACTGGCGATCATCATCAGCTATATGCGGGCGCCGAAGCAGGGAATCGAGAGCGAGCGGGTGCTGGACCTGGCCCTTTGGATCATCCCGTTTTCAATCATCGGCGCCCGGGCTTATTACGTGATCTTCGAGTGGGACATGTACCGGGACAACCCGTTTACGGTGCTGGCTATCCGGAACGGGGGGCTGGCCATCCACGGGGGGATCCTGGTGGGGCTCCTGACGGGCTGGCTGGTCTGCCGGCACTATAAGGTGCCTTTCTTGCGGATGGCGGACCTGATCTTCCCGGAGGTGGCCCTGGCTCAGGCGATCGGCCGCTGGGGGAACTTTTTTAATTCCGAGGCCCACGGGGGGCCGACGGACCTGCCCTGGGGGATCCTGGTGGATGGGCAGAAGGTCCATCCTACCTTCCTGTATGAGTCGATCTGGTGTTTTTTCCTCTTCTGGTTCCTGATCTGGATGGCGAAGAGAAAAAGGTTCGACGGGCAGATCGCCTTCCTGTACGGGATGCTGTATTCTGTGGAAAGAGGGCTGGTGGAGCAGCTCCGGACGGACAGCCTGATGATCGGGCCCTTCAAGCAGGCCCAGGTTCTGTCCTTTTTCGCCTTCGCGGGCTGCCTGATCCTGTACGTCTGGTTCAGCCGGCGGGCGAAGCAGCGGCCGGCGGGCGAGGGGAAGGAGAAGGCTTAGCTGCCGGCCGCCGTGTACACGTGAAGGGTTAGCCGCCGGCCGCCGGCGGTGGATTTACAGTCCTTCCTGTGGTATAATTCGAAAGGCTGTTATGTTTAAATATCTGAAAGGATGTAGATAGATCATGAAATTAGGCATCGTTGGCCTTCCGAACGTAGGGAAGAGCACCTTATTCAATGCCATCACGAAGGCGGGCGCGGAGGCGGCGAATTATCCCTTCTGTACCATCGAGCCGAACGTGGGGGTGGTGACGGTCCCGGACCCGCGGATCACCCGGCTCCACGAGCTCTATCACTCGAAGAAGACCATTTATGCCACCATCGAGTTCAGTGACATCGCGGGACTGGTGAAGGGCGCCTCGAAGGGCGAGGGCCTGGGCAATAAGTTCCTGGGCCACATCCGCGAGGCAGAGGCCATCGTTCACGTGGTCCGCTGCTTCGAGGACGAGAATATCGTCCATGTGGCCGGCGCGATCGATCCCCTGGCGGACATCGATACCATCAATACCGAGCTCATCCTCTCCGACCTGGAGATCCTGGAGCGCCGGATTCAGAAGACGGAGAAGACCGCCCGGGCCGAGAAGAGCGCCAGGGCTGAACTGGACCTTCTGAAGCGGGTCAACGCCTTCCTGGAAGAGGGGAAGAGCGCCCGGGCCATGCGGGAGCTCGATGAGGAAGAAGCTGCCTATGTGGACGCCCTGGGGCTCCTGTCCCGTAAACCCATCATCTACGTGGCTAATGTTTCTGAGGATGACGCGGCGGATCCTGACAGCAATGCGTTCGTCCAGCAGGTCCGGGAGTTCGCCGCTTCTGAGGGAGCGGAGTGCGTGGCCATCTGCGCTGAGATCGAGCAGGAGATCTCCGAACTGGGCGATGACGAGAAGCAGGAATACCTCCAGGAGCTGGGGATCGGGGAGTCCGGCCTGGACAAGCTGGTGAAGGCCTCCTATTCGCTGCTGGATCTGATTTCCTTCCTGACCGCCGGGGAAGACGAGTGCCGCGCCTGGACCATTAAGGAAGGGACGAAGGCGCCTAAGGCGGCTGGCAAGATCCATACGGACTTCGAAAGAGGCTTCATCCGGGCCGAGACCATCGGCTACGATATCTTCATGAACGAGTGCGGCGGCAGCATGGCCACCGCCAAGGAGAAGGGCCTGCTTCGGTCTGAGGGGAAGGAGTACGTGGTCAGGGACGGCGACATCATCACATTCCTGTTTAATGTATGATAATGTCGAAGGACCTGTAAATTACGTGGGAAAACGGCAGGGGTCTCTGTGGGAGGCCCGAAGCCGTTCCAAGATAGAGCTGTCATAGCTCCCGCGGGGGCTGGAAAGAGGAGGAAAACATGATTCTGGATTTCGACAAGATCGAAGGCAAGTACGTGGAGAACATGAAGGGCGGAGAGGGTGGTGTCACCACCCGGAGATATGAGGACGATGAAGTGGTCGTTCTGAAGAATACCATGGACCCGGGCGCTTCGGTCGGTTTCCATACCCACCACGGCGATTATGAAGTCATCTATGTCCTGGAGGGCGAAGGCACGGTCCAGGAGGACGATCAGATGAAGCCGATTAAGGCCGGCCAGGTGAATTACTGCGCGGAGGGCTGCTCTCACAGCCTGATCAACAGCTCTGACAAGCCGCTGACCATCGTGGCTGTCCTTCCGAAGACCGGAAAGTAATCTGAACGGATGAGGTCAGACCGCTGGCGCGGAGAAAGAAATAAGAAGCGAGAAACCGCCGGGCAGCCGGCGGTTTTTTCGTGCCGTGGAGGACGGCGGGGAAGCATAAAAAAAGAGATCCGCGTTCACGGATCTCTGCCTGGAGGCGACGCCCAGATTCGAACTGGGGGATAGAGGTTTTGCAGACCTTTGCCTTACCACTTGGCCACGTCGCCGAAAAAGGAAGACGTGACCAGTGATCTCTGATCACGTCTCGGTTGGCTAGGGTAGCAGGATTCGAACCTGCGCATGATGGAATCAGAATCCACTGCCTTACCACTTGGCGATACCCCATCACAGGTTATTAAGAAAAGGTGGGTAGTGGGATTCGAACCCACGCATACAGGAATCACAATCCTGTGTCTTAACCACTTGACGACACCCACCACAATGCCGTCTAATATATGTTAACATAAATAAACGGCTTTGTAAAGAAAATTGGCGACCAAGACGAGGCTCGAACTCGTGACCTCCAGCGTGACAGGCTGGCATTCTAACCAACTGAACTACTTGGCC
>CACZTH010000161.1 GCA_902784035.1 uncultured Eubacteriales bacterium | reverse complement strand
CGGGAAGAACTCGCAGCTCGGCACCTGCTTGAGCGCCGCCGCGTGGAAGATGTAATCCACGCCGTACATGGCGTCCCGGATGGACTGGGGGTTCCGGACATCCCCGATATAGAACTTCACCTTCCGGCTGGCCTCCGGATGCCTGGCCTGAAGCTCATGACGCATGTCATCCTGCTTCTTCTCATCCCGGGAAAAGATCCGGATTTCGCCGATATCCGTCTCCAGGAAGTGCTTCAGGACTGTATTCCCGAAGGACCCCGTCCCGCCTGTGATCATTAATGTGGAACCGTTGAAAGCTGACACCGTTCATTCCTCCTATCGGCCGATTACTCTGTTTCATTTGACAAAAGCGACCCGATCCGCGTTCAGACACCGGTCGCTAAAAGATCTCTCTCCGCTTGTACATCTTCGTCAGCAGGTAGATCCCCAGGATCCCGCCGACGCCCCACCGGACCAGCCAGTAATCCCGCGTGAGCCAGTAGAAGACGCAGGTCAGGCAGACTGCCACGAAACCAGGCATGAAATCCCTGAGCCGGAAGGGAAATACGTCGCCCTTAATCCTTCCTACGCAGGCGAAGTGGAAGATGAACTGAAGCCCGTGGGCAGCCGCCGTCGCGATCACCGCCCCATAGATCCCCCAGATCCCGATCAGAAAGTAGTTCAGGACGATGTTGAAGACCGCGGCGCCGGTGGTGCCGATGGCGATGATCTTCGTGTTCTTATGGTAGAACTCGTAATTCACCGGGAAACTGTACAGGAAAATGAAGTAGTTCCCGATGGAAAACAGGGGGATCAGGTCAGTTCCGGACCAGAATTTCACGTTCGCGTAGATGTGAAAGACCTCTCTGGCCAGGAGGATGACGCCCATGCTCAGGATCGTGAAGAGTTCCATATAATTCTTCGCGTGGACCTTCATCTCCTCGATCTCCCCCTTCTTCGTATAGTCGTAATAGAAGGGGACCCAGCTGTTATTCAGCGCTCGGTAGATGGTGCTCAATACACCGCCGAAGGTGAACGCCAGCGAATAGATGCCGGCGGCGGAATTCTCAACCATGCTCTGGAGCATGACACGGTCGCTCTGGTTCAGGACGATCAGGGCCAGACTGTGAAAAATAGTTGGGACGGCGATAGGCAGAGCGAACATCCAGTAGCCTTTGTCATAGAAGGTCCGCCCCCTCGACATCATGTAGATGAAGAGGATGAGGCCGATGACCACATAGACGCCGGCCTGGCCGAGGATCCGTCCCCAGTAGTTCACGTCCTTCGGCATAGAGCGGATCAGGACGATGGAAAGGCCGATCGTCAGCGCCGAGGTGGTGACAGACAGAATGAAATTCTTATCCGCTTTAAACTCATAGGTGAACTTGGCGTTCATGCCATTCACCATATAAAAGCCCCAGCCCTGAGCCAGTACGCAGCCTGTCATGGCCAGGCCCACGCCGAACCAGCGGCGGAGGACCAGGACCGCCAGCAGGGTAATCCCTGAAAAAATCAAATAGGACAGGGTAGACAGGCCGAAGATGCTGGACTGAAATTTCTCCTGCTGGTCCTCCGGATATGAAACCCGGGCGTTGGCGATGGTCCCGGAGGCCTGGAGGGAATAGACCGTGGACGCGATCTGGACCCAGGTGGCGTAGACCGAGACGATGCCGTAATTATGGGGTCCCAGGGAGCCCGAGAAGATGGGGCCGGAGATGAAGGCCAGGCCCTGCAGGATGATGGTGCTGGCGATGTTGAACAGGACGATCCGGTTTCTGCTCTTCTTCATCGGCTGACCTCTTTCACGCTGCCGCAGCGCCAGGCAGGCCGGCGCTTCAGCCTGGGACGGCCGAGCAGGAGGCTGAACCTCCGGAAGACCACTTCGCCCCCCTGGATCAGGAAGATGGTCTGCCAGATCAGGAAGCAGAGGAACATGACCTTCAGAGACTGGGCTACCCGGTTGAAATCCAGCCGGCTGATGTACCAGCTCAGGTAGGTGGCGGAAGCCACGATGAAATAACTATAGGGCTTATGGAAATCCATGTGTTTATTGGCGAAGCCCAGCAGGGCCATCCAGACGGCGGTGAGCAGGGGGATCCCCGCCCAGCCGAACATGGCGTAGCCCTCTCCCCAGATGGTCCCGCCGACGCCCGCGGAGGCGTTCTCCTGAGCCATGAGCCAGTTGGAGAAATACTCCGGGAAGGTCAGCGGGATCGGAATCATCTTCGTCATGCCCGGCACGAAATCGATGATCCGGTAAACCACATCCCCTAAGGGGAAATGGACATGGTGCGTCAGCACATAATCATAATTGGCGATGATGACCCGGGGCTCATTCAGCTCCAGAGCGGAAGCCCAGGTGGCCGGGTCCTTCAGGGTCGTGAGGACACCGGCGAAATCCCCTGACATGACCTGGGTATCCACGGCCCGGTACAGGACCATGAAAAGAACCAGGAGGGCCCCCCAGACATAGAGCTTCACATTTCCCTTTCGCTCCTTCCAGAGGGAGGACCCCATCTCACAGATGATCATGATCAGCAGGGTCGCGGTGAAAGCCCTGGCGCCGGCGATGAAGATGGTCAGCTCCACCAGGAGACTGAGCATCCAGATAAACTTATCCCGCTTATGAATGCCATAAGCGAAGGAGGGATAAGCCCCATAGAGGCTGATGATATAGAGGATGTTGGCCTTTCCCCAGACGGATCCCTTCCCGGAGAGGAAGGTCGAAACGCCGATGGTTGCCACATTCAGCAGGGCGAACAGGGCGATGACGATGGTATAGAGCCGGAAGGACCGGTGGAGAATGTCTTCCTGTCCCGGCCGGATCCCCTCATCCGTCAGCCAGGGCGTCCGGGGTTTCTCTTCCCTGCCGCTTCGGATGATGACGCTGGCTGCCAGGATCACCGCCATCTGGACATAGACCGAATAGTAAAGAGCCGGGGACAGCCGCGGCCGGTAGAAGCCGGCGATCCCGGTGCCGGGGATGCAGTAGATCGTATAGACGATGAAGCACAGGGCCGCCACCGCGATGAGGTCGAAGCGGTGGCGAGCGGTATATAGCAGCAGCGCGGCCGCGATGATCAGGTAGAATATACTGTAGAAAGTCATGCGTTCCTTACCTTGCTTCCCGCTCACAGCGGCAGCGCCCGGTGAAGGGCGAAAGATCCATGTCCTGAAGTTCTGAGAGCAGGAGATGTTCCCTCTTTATGGAGACATAGCCCCGCTCGTCCAGCTCCGCGTACACCGCCGGCGCGGAGACATCGTCGATCACGATTTTCTTCCCCGAGAAAAAGGCCTCCGAGAGGACGGTCGTATTGAGCCCGACGATGAAGATGGAATCGGCGATGGAATCGGCCAGACTCCATTCGTGGACATCCTCCACATTCTCCGCCCCGAAAAAGCGCTGGATCATGGGAATGTCCGAAAAACGGGGATGGGGCCGGACCTTGATCCTGAGCCCCTCCGCCTCGAAACGGGCGAAAACCTTCTGGACCCTGGCGACCTGGATTTCCGACTCAGCGGAGAAATAATAGGTCGCGAAATAGCCGCAGTCTTCATCCTCCTTCTTCCCGGCGATCCCCGTCAGCTTCGCCGGCCGGTAAACCCGGGTCGGGAAATCGCACTGGAGCTCGTCGAACATATCCGCGTAAGCCTGATCCCAGACATAATAGAGCGAGTATTTCTGAAAGGCGAAATCCAATGATTTCAGGTAGTCTCCGTGCATGAAGGCAATGTATCTGGCCCCCATGGCTTCGCAGAGCATGGTCTGAAGGGGGCTCTCGAACTCCCGCTCGACGCTGTAGAAACAGACCGCCTTCGGACGGTAGCTGTCCAGGTAGACGGAGAACTGGGCCAGCTTCAGGAGGACCATCAGACGGAAGTAGAAGTGGCCGAAATAGCGCCGGCGGACCTCCCGGTAGATGGCTTCTCCCTGGTCGTTCAGGTGGGCGTTTCCATAGCTGATCGAATGGATCTCCCGCTTCCGCTCATACTGGGTCAGGAGCTCCCGGGGGATGACGTCCGTGTTCGGAAGCCGGGGCACGTTCTCGATGACGGCGTCCGCCTGGTCCTTCACCGGGTTGGCCCGGTTCAGCCGGCGGAGCTTCAGCCGATAGACGGGAAGCGCGAACATGGCCGCCAGATTGTACAGGAAGAGCAGCCGGCCGCGGTGATAGTAGCAGGCAGCAGTGAAGCACTTATACTTCAGGTAGCTCCGCTCATAGTCGTCTCCCGGGGTCCCGACAGCGCGCAGGAAGGCCATCTGCTCCCCGAAGGGCATCCGGTCCTTCCCGCCCCCATGAATGGCCTGGGTCGCGAATCGTTTATAGATCTTCTTCAGTACGTTCATTTCTCTGACCTTCCTCATGTCCGCGCGTTCATTCCCCCGACCTTCCCCATGCCCGCCGGGCCTGCGGATGACGCCTCACTTCTCCGCCCCGGCGTACCGGGCGTCCATCTTCCGGTACTGGATCTTCCCGGTGTCATTCCGCAGGATCTCCGGAACGGCGAAAACCCGGAAGAGAGACCGGTGGAGGCCGGTCTTCTTCGCGATGAAGTCGACGACCTGATCCGCCTTCGACCCGTCGGTCAGGTAGATGTTCATCCGCTCGTCCGTCCCGGAGCAGGCGCATTCGATGTCAAAGGCCTGCTGGATCAGGCGCTCGCTCTGATCCAGGCTGATCCGGTAGCTCAGGAGCTTCAGGAACCGGGACAGCCTGCCGGTGATGTAATAGCAGCCATCCGCGTCCCGCCGCGCCAGGTCGCCGGTGTGGTACTCCCCCCGGCAGTCATCTCCCCTCTGGAGATCTTCTTTCGTATACGCGTAACCCATGGTGACGTTGGGACCCCGGTAGCAAAGCTCGCCCTCCGCCGCGGGAGCGTCCTCCGGGCTGCCTTTGTCATCCACCAGGAACAGTTCGCCCTCCGGGATGGCCCTTCCGATGCTTCCCACCTTCTCCAGGGCCAGGGCCGCGGGCAGGCAGGCCATACGGGCAGCGGTCTCCGTGGTCCCGAAGGAGGCGATGAACCTTCTTCCGGTCCTGGCCGCATAGTTCGCCAGCTGGGTGAAGCGGGCGCTGGTCAGTTTGCCGCCGCCCTGGGACAGGGTCTTCAGGTCGGGCAGGTCCATCCGTTCGAAACGGAGGCGGTAGAAGAGGTCATAGCTGAAGGGGACGCCGGTGAAGTTCGTAGCCCGCTCCTCCTTCATGTACTGCCAGAACCCGGCGCTCATGATGTTATAGGTGGTCAGGAGGACCGTCGCGCCCACGAAGAGGTGGGTGTTGATGACGTTCAGCCCCATGGTGTACTGCATGCCCAGGTCACAGAGCGGCCGTTCCGCCTGCGTCCATCCGAAGGCGATGGCCACGTTCTTCGCGTTGGCTTCCAGGTTTCCCTTCTTATACCGGACCAGCTTGGGGCTCCCGGTGGAGCCGGAGGTGGCCATCAAAAACTGGAGGTCCTCATGGAGGGGATACAGGGGGTTCCCGGTCCGGACCAGGGCATAGTCCCAGAGCCGGCAGACCACTTCGCCCCCGAAGCCGGCCGCTTCTTCCTCCGGAACCCAGAGCCAGGCCGGCCGGTAGGTGTCCAGCATGGTCTGAAGGAGGGCCCGGTCGATCTTATCACTCAGGTTCAGGGGAACCGCGCCCCGGTCGATGAATCCCAGGTATCCAGCCATGGCCCCCGCCGTATTCCGGCAGAGATTGAAGATGACGGACCGGGGCTCCACCCGGGCGCCCAGTTCCCCCATCCGGTCGGCCAGCTCGCCGTAGGTCACCCGGCGGCCATCATTATCCACCAGCGCGACGCTTTCCCGGTTCTGCTTATCGATATTCAGAAACATCTTTCTCTCCCGCTCACATGCTGGCGCATCCGTCCACCGCCAGCACCTGTCCTGAGATATAGCCGGCGTAATCCGACGCCAGAAGCAGACAGGCGCCGGCGATGTCGGACGGCTGGGCGATCCTGCCCATGGCGATGTTGGCGATCCGCGGCTTCAGCTTGTCCAGGTCCGCCTGCTCCATCATCCCGGTCTGGGTCAGGCCGGGGGCGATGGCGTTCACCCGAATCTTCCGGGGGGCCAGTTCCTTCGCCGCCGACCGGGTCAGGGCGATGACCGCTCCCTTCGTGGCTGAATAAACCAGCTGCCCAGGATTTCCCCGGAGGCCGACGACAGAGGCGATGTTGATGATGCTGCCGCCGCCGGGGCTCCGTCCCATGACCCGGCTCACATACTGAAGCATCTCGATGGTCCCGTAGACATTGACCTGGAACATCTTCTCCATGTTCTCCCGGCTGATCATGCCGATCAGCTCATTACGCTCCACGCCGGCGTTATTGACCAGGACATCGATCCGGCCCAGCTCCTTCTTCACAGCCATCACATTCTTCCGGACAGCAGCGGGGTCGGACACGTCGAAATAGTACGGATAAAAACGGTCCTGAAAGTCAGAGGCCCTGATCCATTCCGCCGCGGAACCGGGCCGGGTCCCATTCACCACGACCCGGGCCCCCTCCGCCGCGAACAGTTCCGCCACCGACCGGCCGATGCCCCGGACCGACCCTGTCACGATACAGACCTTATCCTTCAGAAGTTCGCCCACTGCTCATCCTTTCTTCGTCCCAGCGCCGTTTCCGGAAGACGCCGCCATGCCCCGGAAAGATCATCTCCGCCGCGGGGAGGGCGTCCAGGACCGGCATGGTGATCCTCCGGAAGTTTTCTTCTGACCCGCCCTCGAAACCTGAGAATACGGGCTGATCCAGAAGAAGGGTATCGCCAGAGAAGACGCCCGCGCCGGAAAGGCGGATCAGGACGCTTCCCGGACTGTGCCCGGGGGCCGGATGGAGTTCAGACTGAACGGGAATCAGATCCTCCGCTTCCCGGACTGTGCCCGGGGGCCGGGATCAGGTTCAGGGCCAGGCCCTGCCAGGACAGGGCGGTCCGGGTCTCGAACACCTGATCCGCCGGCTGACACCGAAGCTCCGGGTCCCATTTCCCATCCGCCTCCCCCTTCTCCTGACAGGCGGACCCATAGCGAAGCGCCATATAAATATGGTAGCGCCTGGCCTGGTTCCGCGCCGGATCCCCCATGGCCTCACTGCAGGCGCGGGCGCAGATGGTCCTCGCCGCCGGGAAGGCCGCCCGGACAGCGTTCAGCCCCCACAGGTGGTCACAGTGCTCATGGGTCAGGAGGATCAGGTCCAGGGCCAGGCCACTGGCCCTGATCCTCTCTGCCAGCTCCGGGGAAGCCGCGTCTACCAGCACCGCCCGTCCCGACCGAATGATCAGATAACTGTCCGCCTTCTCTCTCCCATAGGAGAACTGGTAAATCTCCGGCGCTTCCCAGACCCTGGCACCTGCCTGGAAAGCCGGCATCAGAATTCGACGCCGTACTTGGTCAGGATCTTCTTCCCGTTCTCATAGCCCCCGAAATGAAGGATGTCTTCTGTCTCGAACATGATGTCGAAGGCATCCTCCAGGCCGCTGATCAGGGTCAGATGGGTCAGAGAATCCCAGCTCTTCACATCCGCGAAGGTGAATTTCCCGTCCAGCTGGTCTTTTCCCACCTCGAACACCGAGCAGAAAACGTTGTCGTATTTCTCTGAATTAGTCATTGAAAAAATTCTCCTTCTTCCCGATCACCCGGGCCGGGGTCCCGAAGACCTGCGTACAGGGGGCGACGTCCTTCAGGCAGATGCTGCCGACGCCAACGTAGGCGCACTCGCCGACCGTGATCCCCTGGTTGAGGAAGGTCTGGCTGCCCACATAAGCGCCCCGGCCGACATGGGCGTCGGTCAGATTGGCGAAGCCCGCCGTGGTCGCGTAATCGTCGATCACCCCGTCCAGGGCCATGGTGCTGCCCAGGACCGTGACGAATTCGCCGATCCGGACCCCGCTCTCGATGTTATAGGGGGTCAGGATGACGCTGCCCTCGCCGAACGCCACATAGTCGCCCAGGATCACGTCCGGGGAGACGATGGTCGCGAACTTCGCCCCCTTCCCCCGGAGCATCGCGGCCAGCTTGTACTTCACAGACGGTTCCGCGACACCCATGGCGAAGATCTCATCCTCCTGGGGCGCCCAGTCGGAAAGGCCGCCGATGATGGGCAGGTCGCATTTCTTCCCGTCCAGGGCATGGGGATTGTCGTCGATGAAGCCCCGGATATCCCACTGGTGATTCGTATTCAGCCGTCGAAGACAGACGAACAGTTTCCGCCCCAGCCCGCCGGCGCCCACAATAATCATTTTTTTCATGCTCTGCCCTCAATCATTCCGGGTATTATAGATCCCCTTCTGAAACAGTACGGATTGGATGGTCTTGAAGAAGACCTTCAGATCCAGGAGAAAGGAGACGTTCTGAGCGTATTTCGCGTCGTATTCGAACTTTTCCTCCTGGGTGATCGTGTTTCGGAAATAGGCCTGGGTATAGCCGGTGACGCCGGGCCGGACCGTCAGCCTGACCCGCCTTTTTTCATCGTATTCCTCCAGGGGCTTGTCCGTCGTGATGGGACGGGGGCCGATGATGCTCATATCCCCCTTCAGGATGTTCAGGACCTGGGCGGTCTCGTCCAGGGACGTCTTCCTGAGGAAGCGGCCGATTTTCGTCACCCGGGGGTCATCCTCGGCGTTATACGTGGAATTGTCCTTATTTCGGATGTCCGGCGCGTTCATCTTCATGGAACGGAACTTATACATCTTGAATTTCTTCCCGTTCAGGCCCCGTCGTTCCGCCGTATAGAAGACGGTCCCCTAATCCTCATGCCTGATCGCCGGCGCGACGAACAGACAGATCAGTCCGAAAATGGGCATGGCGATCAGGGAAAAGGTCAGGTCCAGGACCCGTTTAACGAATCTCTTATACATGCTCTTCCTCTGCCTTCCCAGGGCCCGCCCAGGCGGTCTCCACCGACAGACTGCAGCGGGCCGCTTCCGCCCGCGCCGCCGCCTGATCCGCGTCCTTCCCCTCGGCGATCACGAAGCCGATCCGGTCGCCGCTGCTCCTCACGGCGCCCACCGTCTCACCCGCGCCATGGACGATGCTGACCTGACGAACGCCGGACATCCGCTCGATTTCCTCCACCCCCCGGATGGACAAAATCTTCCCGTCAGGCTGCCGGAAATACCGGTTGGCCGCGCCCCTCGCGAACTTCGGCGTCAGATCCGGCTTCTCGCCGATGGCGAGCTGCAGACAGCAGCGGACCATGTCAATGCCGGTGGACAGGGGAACCAGGTGGGTCGTGATGCAGTCGCCGCCCATCCGGGCGCCAAGTTCCACCACCTTCGGGCCTTCCGCGGTGGCGATGATCTCCGTGTGGGAAGGGCCGTTCTCGATCCCGACCGCCCGGTTGGCGGCGATGGTCACCTGCCGGATCCGCTCCCGCGTCAGGGCAGGCAGCCGGGAGGGCTGGGTATGGCCCATCTCGACGAAATACGGAGCGCCCGTGGTGATCTTATCCGTGATCTGAAGGACCCGGACCTCCCCGTCCTGAGCCACTGTCTCCACGCTCACCTCCGGACCCCGCATATACTCTTCAACGATGACGCCGCCGCTCCTGGAATTGGCACGGCTGTAGGCGTAGGCCCTTTCCACCGCCTCCCGGCTGAATTCCCTCAGGAGATCGACGCCCCGGCTCTCGGAATTGTCAGCCGGCTTGATGATGCAGCGGAAGCCATGTTCCTGGATCAGGCGGACCGCCTCCCGGCACTCCCGGAGGGAGGACACCTTATGGTATTCCGGTATCGGAACCCCCGCCGCCCTAAGGGCGTCCCGCATGGCTGCCTTATTCGTGGCGCAGAGGGCGGTGCGCTCACTGACGCCCACCAGCCCCAGTTCATGGGAGACCTTGGCGACGGTCATCATGGGCATGTCCGTCGCCAGGGTCATGATCCCGTCGATCTGATGTTTCCGGGCGGCGGCCAGGACGCCTTCGGTATCGATGGTGCTGATCACCTCTTTCATGATCCCGGGCTCCCGGAAGCCGACTGCCTCAGGATTCATGTCACATACGACGGGCAGAAGGCCCATCTCCTTCGCTTTCAGGATGGCGGGGAGCTGAAGGATGCTGGCCCCGAGGATCATGATCTTCTTCTGCACGTCTCTCTCTTTCCGATCGGAGCCCTTATCGGCCTCTGACCTCCCGCACCGTTTCCGTGAATACCTGCCCCACATAGTCCGCGTCTTCGTCGGACAGCCTGGTATGGAGGGGCAGGGTGATCAGATTGTGATAATACTCATAAGCGTTCGGGAAATCCCGGATATCCCAGCCCAGTGCCTTATAGGCGGTCATCATGGGCAGGGGCTTATAGTGAACATTCGACGCCACGCCCCTCTCCGCCATCTTCACGATGATCTCATTCCGCTGGGCCTCGCTGATCCCCGGGACCCGGGTCAGGTAGAGGTGGCCGGAGGAGATCCGCTCATCAGTGAAATGGTGAAGATGGAGGACGCCGATGGCGTCACAGACCGCGTCATACCGCGCGATCAGTTCTCTTCTCCGAGCCAGGAGGGCGGGATACCTTTCCAGCTGTTTCAGTCCGATGGCGGCCATGATATCGGTCATGTTGCACTTATACCAGGGACCGACGATGTCATATTCCCAGGCCCCCAGCCTGGTCTTGGCCAGGGCGTCCTTACTCTGGCCGTGCAGGCTGTAGAGCTGGTACTGATGGTAGATCTCGCTGTCGTCGATCCCGGGCAGGGTCCGCCAGGCGCCGGCGCCGCCCTCTGCCGTGGTGAAGTTCTTCACCGCGTGAAAGGAGAAGGAGGAGAAGTCCGCAAGCCGCCCGGCCATGACCCCCTTCCGGCTGGCCCCCAGCGCGTGGGCGCAGTCAGCCACCACAGCCACCCGGCCCAGAGCCTTCTGGATCCGTTCTCCCAGGTCTGTATTTCCGGCGGGACGGAACAGATCTCTCTTCCGCTCCACCGCCTGGTAGATCCGGTCGTAATCACAGGGGATCCCGCCCAGGTCGACCGGAAGAACAGCCTTCGTCTTCTCCGTGATGGCCGCCTCCAGGGCGTCATAGTCCATCTCGCAGCAGTCCTTCTGGGAATCGATGAAGCGGACCCTGGCCCCCACATGGAGGGCCGCCGAAGCGGTGCTGGTGTAGGTATAGGCAGGAACCAGGACTTCATCGCCCTCTCCGACGCCCAGAATCCGGAGGTTCAGCTCCTCCGCGGCGGTGGCCGAATTCAGGCAGACCAGGTTCGGCGCCTCCTCCGGCAGACCCAGGTAGGCCGCCAGTTCTTTCTCCAGCTTCTTCGTCCGGGGACCGGTCGTGATCCAGCCCGACCGCATGGCCGCCGCCACCTCCTCGATTTCCCGCTCACCGATGTCCGGCGGGCTGAAGGGGATGTTCCGTTTCCGCAGCTTCGTCTTCGTTTCTTCCTTCTCCATCGTCTCTCTCCTGCCTGCGCGGACAGGCCTGAAGCCAGGTCTGTCCCTGTTCAACCCAGGCATATCTCCCGAATCAGGACGCGGGCTCCCTTTCCTCCTCCAGCTCCTCATTCACGAGCTTCGCGGGCCGGAAGGTGTCCACCACCTGCGCCACACAGGCGCGCATCTGATCTTCTTCATTCGAATAGGCAACCTTCATCAGCCATCCCATCTGCCCCAGGAACTTATCCGTGTCGAAGGGGATGCGGGACCCGATGTAAATCAGATTGTTCGCTGTCCTCTTCAGGCCTTCCTCCACCATCAGCTTCTCCTCATAGAGCTTCTCGCCGGGCCTGAGACCGGTATAGACGACGGGGATGTCCACATCCGGCTTATAGCCGGACAGCTTGATCAGGTTCCTGGCCAGGGTATCGATCTTAACCGGGCTTCCCATGTCCAGAACGAAGATCTCCCCGCCCTTCGCGTAGGTCCCTGCCTGAAGGACCAGGCTCACCGCCTCCGGGATGGTCATGAAGTACCGGATGATGTCCGGATGGGTGACCGTGACCGGCTGGTGGTGGGCGATCTGCCGTTTGAAGATGGGAATGACAGACCCGTTGGAGCCCAGCACATTGCCGAAGCGGACCGCGACGAACTCGGTCTTAATGTTCCGGAATACAGCGCCGGTACCGTCCTTATCCGCGTTCTCCATGCCAGAATGGGTGAAGAGCTGGGGGATCTCATCGGCCCGGCCAGCCTTAATCTTCTCGTCGAAACTCTGGATGACCAATTCACAGAGCCGCTTGGAGGCGCCCATGATGTTGGTGGGGTTGACCGCCTTATCCGTGCTGATCAGGACGAACCGCTCACAGCCATGGGTCATGGCGGCATAGGCCGTCTTATAGGTTCCGATGGCATTGTTCTTAATGGCCTCACAGGGACTGTCCTCCATCAGGGGCACATGCTTGTGGGCCGCGGCGTGGTAGACGATCTGGAACCGGTATTTCTCGAAAATCTCGAACATCCGCCGGCTGTCCCGGACAGACCCGATCAGCACCACCAGGTTCAGTTTCGGATAGTTCTCCTTCAGCTCCAGCTGGAGGTCGTAAACATTATTCTCATAGATATCGAACAGGACCAGGAGACTGGGCTTGTGGGAAGCCACCTGCCGGGAAAGCTCGGAGCCGATGGAGCCGCCGGCGCCGGTGATCAGGACCCGTTTTCCGTTGATGAACTGGAAGACCTCGGTCAGATCGGTCTTAATCTGATCTCTCCCCAGCAGATCCTCCACCGACACATCTCTCATCTGGCTGACGGTGATCTCCCCTGTCGCCAGCTGGAAGATGCCGGGCAGCTGCTTCAGCTGACAGCCAGTTTCCTTACAGATGTTCAGGATCTCCCTCTTCTGCTCCTTGGACGCGCTGGGCATGGCGATGTAGATCTTCTTCACATGAAACTTCTTCACGCTGGCGAAGATGTCATCCCTGCCGCCGGCCACCGGGACACCGTTAATATAGCGGCCCCATTTATTCGCGTTATCATCGATGAAGCAGACGACCCGGTCCTGGATCTCCTTCGCCCGCGTGAAATCCCGGAGGATGGCCTGGCCGGCGTTGCCGGCGCCGACAATCATGACATTATCTCCCTGGCCGCCTATGGCCCCGGCCCCCCGCGCCTGATCGATGAAGAGGACGAACCGATAGGAGAAGCGTATGGCGATGATCAGGATGAACTGAAAGACAGCCCCCGCCAGATAATAGAAGATCGGCATCCTGCCAACCGTGGCCAGGGTCCCGACCACCTGGAAGGCCGTCGTGATCAGGGAGCTGAGCAGAACGTGGAGCAGCTCTGAATAGCTGGCATAGCGCCATACGCTCCTATACAGCCGCGCCATATAGAATACGATGATGCAGAATACGGTATAGGAAGGCGCGAACTGCTTCCACTGGTCCAGATACAGGAGGGGAATCACTGAGAACCTGAAATCGAAACGGAGGAGCAGCGCGAAGAAATAGGCGAAATTGACCGCGACGACATCATAGACACAGAGACAGACCGCGATGATCTGCCAGTGATGGAGCTTCCGTGGCTTCTTTTCTTCGATGCTCATATTACGCATGCCGCTTTCTGCTTCCCGTGGATCTGTAACTGCCATACTTCCTGAGGTCTGAACGCTTCGCTTCGAAATCATTCAGGACCGCGCCCAGGATCTCGCAGCCGGACCGTTCCAGCTGGCTCATCACCTGCTCCGCCAGCCGGCGGCTCGTGACGCCTGTCTCGACGACGAGGACGGCCCCGTCGCAGCAGGCGGCCGCCACCGCGGCGTCGATCACCTGTCCCAGAGGAGGGGTGTCTACGATGACATAATCGTAGGTCTTCCTGACGTCCGCGCAGAGGGACTTGAACCTGCCGCTGCTCAGGAGCTCCGCGGGATTGAAGGGCGCGCCCCCGGAGAAAATGACCTGAAGGCCTGGCACACTGGTCTGACAGAGGACATCCTCCGTCTTCATCTGGCCAGAGAGAAGCTGACTGAGCCCCTCCTCCGCCTCCTGCCGGGCGCCAAGCAGGCCGCCCATGGCTGAATCCCGCAGATCCGCGTCCAGGAGCAGGACGGACTTCCCGCTTTCCGCCAGCGACAGCGCCATGGCCAGGACGACATGACTGGCGCCCTCATGCGGCATACAGGAGGTCGCCGCGATGACTCGAATATCATCTCCCAGAAACTGGATATTAGCGCTCAGCGTTCGATAGGCCTCCTCCTGGCTGACGGTCAGAACCGGCCTCGTGATCTGAATCTGTCTCATCATTCCCCTCTTCCTGTTTTCGCCGCGTGGCGGCCGCCCCGCCTCATGTCTCCTGACGCAGGAATAAGCCCCAGGACGTTCAGACCCAGATAGTCTTCAACATCTTCCGGCGTCCGGATCCTGTCATCGAACATAAACCGGAGGACTAAAATCACCATGACCAGGACCACAGCCAGGATCCCGGCTGTGAAAGCGTTTCGCGCGGCGTCGGGACCATCAGGCGTCGACGCCACCTGGGCCTCGTCCACCACCTGCACCCGCTTCAGGTCCAGGACCTTCTGGATCCGTTCCCGGGAAGCCGCGGACAGGGCGTTGGCGATGGCGCAGGCCTTCTGCGGGTCAGAATCGGTCACCTTGATCGTAAGGATCCTCGTATTCACGGGGATGTCCACTTCCACCTTCTTCAGGAACTTCTCCGGAACCAGGGCTTTCCCATCCGTATCCTGGAGATTCATCTGGGAAATAACCTTCATCGCTACTTCCTGGGATTGGATGATCTCCTGGCATTCGTTCGTCAGCAGGGTCGCGGTCTGAAGCTCCTGGTTCTGGACGACGATGTCGCTCTTCTTATCCTCCGTCTCCATAACATGGATCGTCGCGGTCGACGAGTATTCCGGGGCGAGCTGCGTCTTCGTAAATAGATAGCCGCAGGCGACCCCTACCACCGCGGCCAGGATCAGCACCAGGATATGCCTGCCAAAGAGACGCAGGATCTCCAGAAGATCGATCCGATCCTCTTGTGTAACTGTCTGCTTCATTCATCTACTCCGTATCGTATCCATTCAATATGAGAAGGCTCCAGCCTCATGACCGCCATAGCATGTACCGGACAGCGGGGCTGTTGACAAAGGGGATCCGCGCCCGTTCCGAGGCCTCCCCCGGTGCTACAGGTATGAAGTATACCTTCCCCTATCGCTCAAAAAAATGAAGAAGATGTTAACTCTTTGTTACATGACAAGTCCTGCCGGCGCCGTGCCGCCGGTATCAAGAATTGTTCGTAAAATGTTCCCATTCCGCCCCGATCATGATCAGGCGGAACGGAACATAAAAAAACCGGAGCTTCCCCGCCCCTGGGAAAATCCCATGGACAAAGAAAGCTCCGGCCGTTCAGCCCGGCGCGACGCCACTTACGTTCGATTGTTTCTCCGGATGCCCCGGGCCGCCAGCGCGCTCACGATCAGGACCACGGCAATGCCGGCCGCCTGGACCTGAAGTCCCTGCCGGAGAACCGCCTGATCCGCCCCGCCCAGGGCTCCCCGGGCGGCCAGGATCTGATTGATCCTTTCATACCAGTAAATCGGGATGAAGGAAGCGAACTTCTTCAGTCCGCCGCTCATGAAATCCAGGGGGATGAAGACCCCGCACAGGAAGGAGAAGCCCAGGCCAGCCACATTCACCAGAGCCGTGATCGTCCCTGGCGAACTGGCCAGGAGGCTGACCAGCCAGCCGACGCTGATGGTGAAGAGCAGGAGCATCAGGATGTTGAGAACCAGGAGGCCCAGGTGGGGACTCCCGAAAAAGCCTTTTCCCGTAGCGGCGGGCAGGACCAGGCTGACCAGGAAGAAGAATCCGCACAGGAGGCCGAACGCCAGGAGAGCCTGACCGGTCTGCGCGGACGGCGGAACCGGGGAAGCCTCCATCCGCGCCTTCACGCCCTTCCGCTTGAATTCTTTCATGGTCATGGCAATGACGTAGATGATCACAGACAGGAACAGATAGGGATAATACCGGGTGAGGACCGCCCAGCCGGGCAGGCTGTTCTCATCCTTCCTGGACAGAAAGTCCACGTTCACCTTCTGACCCGCCATGCCCAGGACCCGGTCCGTCGCTGCCCGCTGGCTGTCGCCAGCCGCCAGACAGATCCTGGCAAGCTTCAGATAAGCCTCACAGTCCGCCTGAGCCATCCTGGAGCTGTCCAGCCCCGGGACCGGGGTCACCTTCAGGAGGCCCTTCCCTTCCGCCAGACTGTCCCCGAAACCTTTCGGGACCTGGACAACCAGACAGGTGTCCTGATTATAAAGGGACTGGGTCAGGGCCTCCCTGTCATAGCTGGTCACCTTCACCTCGTTCTTGGTTTTCAGATAGCGGACCAGGCCCTTCGAGATCTGGCTCTGGTCATGATCCACCACAGTAATGGGGACGGAGGCGGCTTCATAGGACACCGTCCCCCCCTTCGCGGTGACCTTCGCCATCAGGACAGCCAGGACCGTGAAAATGAGGACATAGATCAGAATATAGGTCCGGTTGGCCCGGATGACCTTCAGAAAACCCCTAAATACTGTCATAGCGGTCCCTCCTCATCATGTTCACGGCGCAGGCGGTCAGGGCGGCCGCCCAGATGGCCAGAAGAACCAGTCGAATTCCCAGTCCGCGGGGATCGTCGAAGACCGTCAGATAATAGAAAGCGTCGCTGATCAGGGCCGCCGGGTTGATCCGGTTCACGATGGGCGCCCTTTGTTCGACGATATATTTCATGCCGCCCACCATGAGACCGGCGAAAAAGCAGGAAACCAGAGGAACCGTCACCGCCAGGGCGTTTTTCCCACTCTGTTTCAGCCTGGAGCAGCCCAGCGCCAGGCCGAAAGACACCCCCACCAGACAGCCCAGGGCGCAGATCAGAAGCAGCATGGGAATGTTCTCCGGCAGCCTGATCCCCATGGCGTACCGCATGAAAAGAAGAAGGACGATCACGCAGGTGAACTGGATGGTGAAGCAGATGAGAAGATCCGTCAGCGCCATGAGAAGACGGCTCCGGGGACAGACGCAGCGTCTGGCCGCCAGGGGCGAAGCGTTCGCCGCGCTCTCCTCCCCCATGGTCTGCCCGAAAAAGACGCCGAAGAAGCAGGCCATGGCGATCAGGGCGAAATAAAAGTCCAGGTAGCCGTCATAGGTCTTCCCGCCCATGGAAACTTCCCGGATATGATCCGCGTCCTCATCCAGGACCCGGGCCGCCCGCTGGGCCTTCGACGGGTCCCGGCGGGCCAGGTCTTTATAAATGCCCACGCTCTTAATATACTGATCCAGGAAGGAGGACAGGATGGTCTGACTGATCCCTGTCCCCGTCACCAGCAGCCTCGGTGTCTCCTGGTCGTAAATGACCCCGGTGATCTTCCCATCCTTCAGGGCCCGCTTCGCCGCGTCCTCCTTCATATACGTCACGTCCAGCAGGTCCCCGTCCAGCCGTTTCACGGTTTCCTCGAAGGCGGCGCTGGGCTTTCCTGTTCTTACGACCCCTGTCTTCACCGGATCGAAGGTCCCCGTTTCCAGATTTCCGAAGGAGACGTGGAAGAGGACACAGAGAATAATGGGAAAGGCGAAAGCCCAGAACAGGGCTGGCAGGTTCCCCAGGGTCTGCTTATACCGCAGCATGATCATCGATCCCATGGGCCCCTCCTAATCCCGCAGTTCCTTGCCGGTCAGCTCCAGAAAGACATCGTTCAGCGTCGGCTTCTCCGAATAGATCCTTCCGAACCGGATCCGCTCCTGCTCGAGATACCGGAGAATGGTCATGAGCCCCGCGCCGGAGCCCCGGAGCTGGAGCTTCAGGATTCCGCCGTTATAGACCGCCGACAGAACAATCGGCATCTGTTCCAGCTGCCGGACCTGGTCTTCGGTCAGCTGGATCCCCTCGGCGGTGACGGTTTCATCCGCCTGGATCCTTCCGATCAGTTCCGAGCTGGTCCCCTCCGCGATCAGCTTCCCCCTGTCGATGATCGCGATCCTGGTGCAGAGCTCCTCCACCTCTTCCATATAATGAGAAGTGTAGATGATGGTCGATCCCGCCTGGTTGAGCTGACGGATCCCTTCCAGGATATTATTCCGGCTCTGGGGATCCACCGCTACCGTGGGCTCATCCAGGATGGCCAGGTCCGGCTTATGCGCGATCCCGCAGGCGATGTTCAGACGCCGCTTCAGGCCGCCGGACAGCTGCCTGGGCTTCTTCCGTATGAAGTCTCCCAGACCGACGAAGTCGATGGCTTCCTCCACATACTTCTTTCGGGCGGTCTTATCTGTCACATACAGGCCGCAGAAATAATCGATGTTATCCTTCACGGTCAGCTGGTCGAACACGGCCATGTCCTGGAAGACCACGCCGATCCGCCGCTTCAGATCATAGGCCGCTGGCGACATGGACTCCCCGAAGACCTTGATGGTGCCCCCGCTGTACTTCAGCAGGGACAGGAGACAGCCGATGGTGGTGGACTTCCCGGACCCGTTGGGGCCCAGGAGGCCGAAGATCTCCCCCTGCCGGATGGTCAGGTCCAGGTGGTCGATGGCACGAAAAACACCATAGTCCTTCACCAGACCGCGGATTTCGACGACATTGGCATTCTCTGTACTCATGATGTTCCTCTTAATAACGCGACAGGACAGTCCGCTTCCTGAGCGGGCGGGAGGGAAGACGGCCTTCTTGCCGTTTCTCTCTTTAGTTTCTGCATAAAAAGACTATCATACCATCCGGTCAGGGGGAAGGGGTTTCACGGACATCCCGGGCCCCTCCGAAGGAGTGAAATGCCGCGGCCCCTTATTTCATGCGGCTTTCGCCCATTGTGAAAATTCTGTAAATTCTTCGCCGCGATTCTGTTAAGTCGAAAGAATCGCCGTTTCACAGCCGCAGGTCCCGCCTTTCCCGATCCCCACAGCCGCCCGCGTAATCGAAAACCTCCCGCCAGACAACGGGAAGCGCGAAAAGGCCCCGGCCGCTTATCAGAGCGGCTGGAGCCTTTCTATATCCATCCATATAGTTAAACAAAAGGGAAAAGGGCCCGGTCCGCGCTCCTTTCCTGCTCATGCCCGGCGGAAGGCGGGCGGCAGCTTCTTCTCCAGCCACCGGTCCCAGGCCTCCCCCACCAGGACCGGGATCTCCGCCCGGTACATCCGGCCTGAATAAGCCTCATGGGGCAGGCGGATCAGTTTTCCCTGGTCCGCCTCCGGGAGGAGGCGTCTATAGAGCGGGTCCGCGATGACCAGGTCCGCCTCCCCGATCAGCCGCCGGAGGTCCTCCTCCGCGTCCGTGCGGACATCCCCCGGCCGAAGAGGAACCCCCAGATCCTCCAGGGGGTCGACCAGCCGGACTACACCGGCCCCGGCCGCTTCCAGGCTGACCCTCAGACTGCCGCAGGCCACCGGCTCCCCGATCAGGAGAATCTTCGGAGACCCCGACAGGCAGGCCTCTCCCCCTTCAGAAGTACCGAAAATGTCCGGGGAGAAACATTCATCCCGCTCCCCGCTCAGGCCGCCGTTCCTGGCTCCCGCCGCCCGGCGGATGGCCCTCGCCAGAGCCTTCCCGGCCCCTGTCCCATAGGGCAGGCCGATCACATAGGGGATCCCGTACCGGACCTGAAGCTCCTTCGCTGCCGGCAGGGCCATGGCCGAGCAGACCAGGTCCACGTCCGCCTCCGGCGCCCGGGCCAGATCCTCGAGGAAATCGCCCATACACCAGGTGGTCCAGACCTGAAAACCCATCTCCCGGCACCAGGCCTGGAGGGCAGCCACATTGCCCATGACAGAGAAGTCCAGGGGCGTGACCCCCAGAAGATTGATCCGAAGGGGTCGGTCAGCCGGCCCCCCGCCCGCGGCGGCCCCGTCCCGGACCTGATAAGGCTGGCCAGCCGCCGCCTCCGGAACGGACGCGGGGGAGAAAGCCGGGGAGGACGGGGTACCGGCCGGCGCCCTTATCCCGAACGCTTCCGGCTCCGCCAGAAGGCGGCGGACCAGGGCGGTCATGGCCTGAGCCGCACCGGACACGTAGGTCCGCATGCCGGAAGTCTCGAAACCGAAGCAGGGAATGCCCGACCGCCGCTCGATGATCCGGGCGATCCCCCGGAAATCTGTGCCCATGATCATGGCCACCGGAGACCCGAAGACCGCGATGAAGCGGGGGTGCCGCTCCCGGGCGATCTCCAGGACATCCTCGATGAAGCCTTCATCATTTCCCATGACCGCGTCGAATTCCGTGAGACCCGAGATGTATATCATACTGTCCATGTCGTACCAGCGCGGCTCATCGTGGGTCGCGTAGGTGGAATTGCAGCCGCTGGCGTCGTGCATGACGATCAGGCCCCCCAGCTCATAGAGGAGGGAGCAGATCCCGAACAGATCCACCGAATAGACCGAGGTGACGATTTTCGCCTGTTTCACCGGGACCGCCCCCTTCCTTCTTCAGAATTCGCCGGGATTGAACGAAAAGCGGCGCTGATCTCCGGTCCGGGCTGGTAGACATCGCCGGCACCCGGACAGGGGTCGCAGCCCCTGGCTTTCACCTGGATGACCCGGCGGGGGTCCTTCGACCGGCGGAAGGCGCTGTCCAGCCTGTCCGCCAGGGCCTCGATACCCCGAAATCCCCAGAGCCCGTCGTTCGCCACCATGTTCACGAAGTAATCTGTGCCGGAGAAGTAGGCTGCCCGCTGGCCGACCGCCACGAACCGCTTTCCTTCTTCGGCCGCCCGGGCAGCCAGGTCCCGGGAACGGAGCCGGAGCCGGAAATCGACCATGGCGCTCATCATGATCTCCGGATGGGTCTCCCGGAGAGCCCGGAAAGCCGGCGCGTCCTCCGGCGCCACAGCATCGGCGTAGATGATCCTGACCGGGAACCCAGCCTCGGTCAGCAGGCGCGCCAGGCCGAACGGCCTGGGCGTGGACACCCCGTCCACGCCGACTTCCGCGCCGCCGGCGCGGAAGCGCGCGCCGACCCGGGCGAGGCGGTCCAGGGCCCGGGCGGACCGCTGGGGCAGGTCCTCCGGGACCGGGCAGGCCAGGGCCTGCCCGGCCTTTTTCAGAAGCTCGGTGATCTCAGCAGGGTCCCAGGTATAGGGAAGATACAGCTCCCGCTGTCCAAGCCGGGCGGAAAGATCCCGGCAGGCCTCCCTGGCCACAGGCCAGTGGCAGATGTTCCAGGCGCTTTTTTCCATCTGACGGTAGTCTCCGTACGTCTTCAGCCGGGGCAGATCCAGGACCCGGACCCCGCCGGCCCGGAGCATTTCCAGAAGGCCCGAAGCCTCGTCCGTCGCGTAGTAGCTGCCGATGATATTCACCTGGCGGGGGTCCTTCGGTTCTTCCGGGGAACCGTGGAGGCCGGCGTAGTTCTGCCGCCACTGAACCTCTTCATAATTCAGCCTGGACTTCCGCATGGTGCAGTTCATGTTGGATTCCAGGAAGTCCACCTGGGGGAAACGGTCCCGGAGGGTCTGGAAGACCAGCTTCCGGTCCAGGGCCAGGAAGTGGTGGATGCAGGCGGTGAAGACGAAGCAGACCTTCGGGAGCGGATCGCACCGGGACAGGATATCCGAGACGCCCTCGATGGAGAGTCCCTCCATATCGCCCTCGTAAAGATCCTTTTCTTTCACGGCCACGACAGAGAACCTGTCTGTTCCCCCGCACTCGGCGGCGGACAGGACCACCCCCCGGAGGCAGCCTTCCGGGCAGACGAAGATCTGCCGGCTCTCCGGCACCAGGAAGGGGGTATGGGCGATGGTCCAGGTCCCCCGGGCGGGCGGGGAATATTCGATGCCGGCTCTGAAGGGCGTCAGGCTGTCCACCTGGCCCAGGGGAAGCTCCGCCCGATCCGCGGAGGCTGTCTGGACGTCTGCCCGGGGGTCTGGGTAGACGTCTGACAGGGCGTCTGTCTGGGCGTCTGACGGGCGGTCTTTGTCGTCCTTCTCCGCCTGATGAAGATCGATGATCATGCCAGGCCTCCTTCCTCGCGGAAGCGCCGGATGCCCGCCGGGGTCACGTAACTGTCGCCATCGGGATCCAGGGCGGCGGCCTCCGCGTTGACCCGGGCGCGGGCGATCAGGTCCCCCGCCAGGATCCGGTACATGTCAGCGGCGGCGCTGTCCGGGAAGGCCTCGATCACCGTCTTCCGCATCTCATCGGCGTCCTGGACCGTCTCAGAGAAGTCCAGGGACCCCACCAGGGAGGTGCCGGTGTCTTCGCAGAGCCTGGCCACCCGGGCGTCCTCATCCCGGACGTTCCTCCGGTTCAGAATGATCCCGCCCAGGGAGGCGTAGCCCCGCTGGCGGAAGGTGTCCACGGCCACGGCGATGTTCATGGCGGCGTGGCAGGACATGGCCTCGCCGGAGGTCAGGATGAAGACCTGGTCGGCGTATCCCTCCCGGATGGGCATGGAGAAGCCGCCGCAGACCACGTCGCCCAGGACGTCGAACAGGACCACGTCAGGCTGGTAGACCTCGTAGGCCTTTTTCTCGTCCAGAAGCTCCAGGGCGGCGATGATCCCCCGGCCGGCGCAGCCTAAGCCCGGGGTCGGTCCTCCCGCCTCCACCAGCAGGACCCCGTTGTAACCGGTGGTCACCAGCTCGTCCAGGGGCGCGGCCCGGTTCTTCTCTCGAAGAAGCTGCATGACAGACAGCTTGGGGGCGCCGCCCCGGAGGTCGATGGTGGAGTCCGCCTTCGGGTCGCAGCCGATCTGCATGACCCGAAGTCCCCTCTCCGCCAGGCAGGCGGCCACATTCGACACAGTGGTGGATTTTCCGATGCCGCCCTTTCCATAGAATGCCAGTTTATACATCTCTTCTCCGATCTCTCTAAACTGTAGGATAGGATAATAGCCTCCCGGCGGGAGGACCGTCCGCCGCGGCCGCCTTATTCAGCAGATCCGCGGCAGGAGCTCACCGGTTGGCCGGGACAGGAGGGTCTCTCCGCCGACTTCGGTCTCGACCACGACCCTGCCCTTCTGCTCTTCCGTGACGGTCCCGATCTGGGCCGCGTCCTTCGTTTCCGGGTGCCGCCGGAGGGCCTCCAGAACGGCGGGAACCTTCTCCTGGGGGCAGATGACCACCATGCAGCCCTCGCAGGCCAGGTAGAGGGGATCCAGGCCCAGCATGCCGGTGACCCCCCGGACCTCGTCCTTCACGGGGACGTCTGCCCGGCGGAGGCGGATGCCGACCTGACTCTCGCCGGCCACCTCATAGAGGACTGTTCCCACTCCGCCCCGGGTGGCGTCCCGGATCACGTGGATGTCCTTCGTCACGGCCAGCATATCCCGGACCGGCGCCCAGAGCGGCGCGCAGTCACTCGTCACGTCAGCGTCGATGCCGAAGCTGTTCCGGGCCAGGAGAATGGTGCAGCCGTGGCGGCCCACGTCGCCGGTCACCAGGACCGCGTCCCCGGGTCTGGCCCGGCTGCCCGCAGGCGCCGCGCCGGGGGTAAGGGCCCCGACCCCGGTGGTGGTAATGAAGACCCCATCGGCCTGGCCCTTGCCGGCCACCTTCGTATCGCCGGCCACGATCTCACAGCCCACCCTGTTTACGGTCTCGGCCATGGCGGCCACTACCCTTTCCAGGTCATCATAGAGAAAACCCTCCTCGATGATGAAGCTGCAGGTCAGGTAAAGGGGCTTCGCCCCCATGCAGGCCAGGTCGTTCACTGTGCCGCAGATGGACAGCTTGCCCACATTGCCGCCGGGGAAGAAGGCCGGGGACACGATGAAGCCGTCGGTGCTCATGGCGAGCTGCCCCTGGGGAGACGGGAGAACCGCCGCGTCATCCTTCGTGAAATGGGGGCCGCCCAGGTATTTCTCAAACAGGCCGCCGATGAGCTGGGAGGTCTGGATTCCCCCCGCTCCGTGGGCCAGCGTAATTCTTTCGTTCATTGCTGCTCCTGTCTCAGGTCATATTTATAAAAAGCGGCGCAGGCGCCCTCGCTGGACACCATGCAGGCCCCGGCCGGATGGACCGGCGTGCAGGCCCTACCGAACATCGGGCACTGGTCCGGCCGGATGCTGCCCCGGAGGACCTCCCCGCAGTGACAGCCGGGATTGGCCCGGCCCCGGATCGGGGGAACGTCGTGCTTCTTCCGGGCGTCGAAGGCGGCGTACGCCTCCCTCAGCTGAAGGCCGGAGTCCGGGATCACCCCGATCCCCCGCCACTCGGAATCAACCGGCTCCATGAACCGCCGGACGAGGTCCCGGGAGGCCGGACTGCCCTCGTCCGTGACCACCCGGGGATAGGCGTTGACGAAGAAGGGCTTCCCCTCCGGCAGCCGCCGGAGGATGACCGCCAGCGCCGAAAGAAGCTCCGCGCCGGTGAAGCCGGTGACCACGCCGGAAACGCCCTCCTCCAGGAGCTCCCGGTAGATGGCTGTCCCGGTCATGGTGCTGACGTGGCCGGGATAGAGGAAAGCGTCCGCCGACCCCTTCAGGGCCCGGTAGGCATTGTCCATGGTCTTATTCGCCGTCAGGATGGTATAGTTCCGGACCCCCTGCTCCTCCGCGTTCCGGACGCTGATGACCGAGGAGGGCGTGGTGGTCTCGAAGCCCACCGACAGGAAGACCACCTCCCGGTCCGGCTCCTCCTTCGCCAGCTTCAGGGCGTCCAGCGGCGAATAGACCGTCTCCACCCTCGCTCCCCTGGCCCGGGCGTCTGCCAGGCTCATCTCCGTCCCCGGCACCCGGATCAGGTCCCCGAAGGTGGCGATCACGCATCCCTTCTCCAGGGCCAGCCAGATGGCTTCGTCGATGTACCCCACCGGGGTCACGCAGACGGGGCAGCCCGGCCCGGAAATGAGACGGACCTGGTTCGGCAGCAGTCCCCGGATGCCCAGCCGGAAGATCTCATGGGTATGGGTCCCGCAGACCTCCATGATCCGGACTGGCGGGCCGTCATAGCGGCGGATCACGCCGAGGGCCCGCTGAATGACATCCCGCGCGCTCATTCGCCCAGCTCCTTCAGGATCGCGTCGGCCTCAGCGCCGTCGTCCTGGCTGATCTTCGCGATGGCGGCCCCGGCGTGGACCATGACGAAGTCCCCCGGCTCCAGGTCCTCTAATAGCTCCGCCGACACCTCTCTCAAGGCCCCCGTGGCGTCCACCACGGCCATGCCGTCCTTCACGGACCGCACCTGGGCAGGAAGACCTACACACATAGCTGTTCCCCTTTCTTCATTCCATACCAGGCCTGGCCCAGCGCGATCCCCCCGTCGTTCGCGGGGATCATGGCGTGGGTCAGGACCTCGAAGCCCCGGTCCTCCAGGGCCGTCTCGATCATTTCCAGCAGCAGAAGGTTCTGCATGACGCCGCCGGTCAGGACCACCTTCCTGAGGCCTGTCTTCTTCTGACAAAGGCAGACCCCCCGGACGGTCATCTCCGCCGCCGCCCGGTGGAAGGCCCACGCGAGCCCGTCAGCCGGCTCACCGTTCAGACGGCGGTCCGCCAGCTCCAGCAGGACCGGACCTCCCGGCAGGCGGAAGAGGCCTCCCTCCCCCTCGAACTCCACTTCCGGCAGCTGAAGAGGCCGGATGTCCCCCTTCCAGCGCTCGGCCCGGTGCTGGAGGACCATGGCCGCTTCCCCCTCGCAGCTGGACGCTGTCCGGAAGCCCAGGACCGCTGAGGCCGCGTCGAAGAAGCGGCCGAGGCTGGAAGAGGGTACGGTGTTGACCCCCGCCTGGATCATCTGGTTCAGGACATGGAGGGCTGGACGGCTGTTCAGGCCGAGCTCCGCGCCCAGCTTCTCAGCCGCTTCAGCGGCGCCCGGCGCCCCTGCCCCGCCGAAGGCCTCCAGGAGCAGGCCGAAAGCGGGCCGCCAGCCCTCCTTCGGAGCCAGGTCGCCGCCCGCCTGGGGGAAGGGGCGGAGGCTGCCCAGCCGGGTATAGCCGGCCCGATCCGCCAGGAGGAATTCCCCTCCCCAGACCGTGCCGTCTTCCCCATACCCGGTCCCGTCCAGGGCGGCGCCGATGACCGGCCCTTCCTCTCGGTGCTCAGCCATACAGGACAGGACATGGGCGTAGTGATGCTGGATCTTATGGAGCGGAAGCCCCCGGGTCCGGGCCAGTTCCTCCGCTTCCTCCGCGCTGTGGTAGGCGGGATGGAGGTCGCAGACCACCCTCTCCGGGCGGAATTCCAGCAGGTCCTCCATCCGGGTCAGCGCCTGCCGGAGAGCGGCCACGCTCCGAAGGTCGGCCAGATCCCCTATATAGGGAGAAGGATAATAGAGTCCGTCCTTCGCCAGGCAGAAGGTGTTCTTCAGCTCGCCTCCCATGCCCAGGACAGTCCCCCGTTCGCCGGCGGGGCCGGTGAAGGGCAGGGGCGCGTAGCCCCGGGATCTCCGGATCATGGACAGTCGGCCCCGGGAAAGGGCGGCCACGGAATCATCCGCCCGGAGGAGGATTTCCCGGTCATGGTCCACCACCAGGTCGCACAGGCCGCCCAGACTGTCCCGGACTTCCTCCGCCGTCCGGCAGATGGGCGCCCCCTTCGGGTTGGCGCTGGTCATGATCAGGCAGTCGGTCATCCCCTCCCCGTCCGGATAACGGAAAAGCAGGTGGTGGAGGGGCGTATAGGGGAGCATGATCCCCAGCCGTGACTGTTCCGGCGCCGCGAGACCGGTAACCGCCCCGTCCGCCCGCTTCGGCAGAAGGAGGATGGGTTTCTCCGGCCCGGTCAGCGCCTTCTCCGCTCCGCCGATCTCACACTCCCGGGCCGCTGTCTCCAGGTCCCGGACCATGACGGCAAAGGGCTTGAACGGCCGGGCCTTCAGGCGGCGGAGCCGGGCCACAGCGGCCTGGGACCGGGCGTCGCAGGCCAGGTGAAAGCCGCCGATGCCTTTGACCGCGAGGATGCCTCCCGCCCGAAGGGTCTTTCGGGCCAGGCGGATGACCTCCGCGTCCCCCTTCTTCCTGGTCTCCGGCTGATCGGGCCGGAAGGCGGTGAGATGAGGGCCGCAGTCGGGGCAGCAGACAGGCTGAGCGTGATAGCGCCGGCTCTTCGGGTCTGTGTACTCGCCCTCACAGCGGGGGCACATGGGAAAGCGGCTCATGCTGGTCCGCACCCGGTCATAGGGCATGCCCTTCAGGATGGTCAGCCGGGGACCGCAGGCGGTGCAATTGATGAAGGGATGAAGGTAGCGGGGATCCTCCGGGTCGAAGAGCTCCCGCTCACAGTCCGGGCAGATGGCGATGTCCGGGGAAACCAGGATCCTTCCCCTTACCTTCTGGCTGTGAATGATCCGGAAATCAGACTCGCCGGGCTCGACCGGAACATTCTCCGCTTCCACCTGGAGAATGTGGGACCGTTCCGGGGCTCTGTCCTGGAGCAGGCGCTCGAAGCGGTCGACCTGGGCCAGGGTCCCCTGGATGAAGATCTCCACATAGGGCCCCTTATTGCAGACGGTGCCGGTGACCCCGGTATCCGCCGCGGTCCGAGCCGCGTGGGGGCGGAAGCCCACCCCCTGGACAATCCCGAAGATATGAAGTTTTCGCCGGGTCATATTATCCATGCGTCCTCATCACAGGCGGGCCGGTACATGCCCCCTGACTGCGCGAAATGGGCGAGAGGGATCCGGATCAGCTCCGGGCTCTTCAGGGCCCGGAAGTAAATGGGATCTCCGATCACCGCGTCGAAATGGTTTTCCTTCACGAAACGGACCAGCTCATCCTCGCCGGGAAGCTCGGTGTCAGGCGGGGCCGCCAATCCGTCGAAACCGCCCGCCGGCCGGGCCAGGGCCGGATCCATGGTAAAAAGGGAGGCCGTCGTTATCTGAAGGTCGGGCCGGCCGGCTTCCAGGACCTCCCGGAGTCCGTCCGCCAGGACCTGCTGGTGGAGGATCAGGACCCGGCAGGCATGGGGGATGTCCCGGGCCAGGCCGGCCGCCTCCGGCGGCACCGGGAAGCAGGCTTCCCAGGGGGTACCGAAGGCCTTCGCCAGCCGCCGGGCGGGCGCGAAACCGGAGGGCGCGCAGACCAGGTTCTTCCGGACCCCGCCCAGGTCCCGGAGATCCTCCAGCCGGCTGTCCATGCCGATGGTGACCACCTGATCCTCCGGCACTCCCTCCCGGGCCGCGATCCTCCGGCGGAGGCAGAGGGCGCCGTCGGCCGCCGGCAGGTCCAGGGGCGTGGCTCCCCAGACCAGGACGCGGCCAGCAGGCAGCGGGGCGGAGCCAGAGCCAGAGCCGGGGGCCTCCGTGCTTCCGGCATCGGCGCTCCCGGCCGCCGTCGTCCCGGCGGCCGGGACGCCCGGAGCGGGCATGACGGAGGAAGGGAACGCCCGCCGGTCAGCTTTTTCCCCGCCAAACAGTTCCTCCGCCAGATCGATCAGGGCCAGGTAGGCCTTCGACGCGCCCTTCTCGTAGCTGTCGATGCCGGCGGTGTCGGTCCAGATCACCGGGAGGCCGTAGCGCTTCCGGGCCAGCCGGGCCAGGGCGCGGTAGTCGGTGCCGATGACAGAGGGAACGGGGGTGCCGATCAGAGCGATGAAACGGGCGTCGGCGGTGTCCACGGCCTCCTGAAGCTTGTCGATCAGCTTGTCGTCCCGGCCCAGGATGGCGTCCATGTCCCGGATGCCCGCTGAGTAGACGGCGCTCTTCCGGAGGAACCAGCGGGGCTCGTCGAAGCCGCAGATGTTGCCGGTGCAGCCGCCGGCGTCCAGGACCACGATCAGGCCGCCCTGCTCGAACAGGACGGAGACCGCGCCGGACTGGTCCGGGGCCGCGGGGCTGAGATAGCGATACAGGCCTTTCACAGGAAGACCCCCTTTCGTTCGTCGGAGGCTGGTCCCTCCAGGACGGCGGAGGCGGCGGACAGAAAATCAGTAAAGCCCTGGAAACCGTAGGGCTGGAGCTCTCCGAACCATTCCAGGTTCCTGGCGGACGGGATGTATCCGCCGGCGTCCTTTCCGATGGTCAGGTCTACGTCCTTCTCCTCTTCATAATGGATCATGGAGGGGGAGATGCCGGTGTAGATCCGGGTATCCGGGGAAGCCGCCGCCAGCCGCTTCAGGAAGGGAAAGCTGTCCGGGGTCACGTTGGAAAAGACGCTTTTCACCCGGAGGCCCATGTCCGCCAGAGAGGCGGCCAGCTCGAAAGGATCGGCGTTCGTCATCTCCCCCACCGCGCAGGTCAGGCCGGCGTAGCGGGACCGAAACTGGTCCCGGGCCTTCCGGGCCGCTTCGAACATGGGGCCGTCCTCGGCGCGCGTCCCCAGCGCGGCGGCCAGGAGCTGGTACTGCTGGTGGATCCGTTCCGGCTGGAAGAGGCGGGGAAACTCGATATAGGGCATGCCCAGCCGGGTCAGCAGGTCCTCGGCGGCGTAGCGGGACTCGGGATGAAGGACCAGGTTGAAATTGGCCCGGCCCATCTTCTGATAGGCGTCCAGGCTGTCATACTGGCAGACCTGACCGATCTTCCGGATCCCCATCCCCCGGAGAACCTGGAAAAGCTCGCTCCTCGGATCCACCGGCGTGAAGAAGCCCATCAGGTTGATCCGGTCCGGCTCTTTTTCGCCCTTTTCCAGCAGGGAGTAAATGGTTTTCCGGATGGCGGCCATGGGGGGCTTCCGTCCCTCCCGCTCCAGGGCGTACATATAGCTGGGGACCACCCGGAGGCCGGTCTCCGCCTCCGCCCGCCGGCAGACCCGCTCCAGGTCCGTGCCCAGGAGCGCGTCCGCGCAGGTGATGCAGATGACCACCACCTTCGGCCGGGGCTCCGCCGCCTCCGCGATCTCCCGGATAGCCTGGGAAATCCGGGACAGGTGGCGGCCGGTCACCAGGTCCGCCTCCTTCATAAGCAGGTAGAACATCCGGTCCGCGTAGCCTTCCTCACTGGAAAGAATGGTGGAATTCCGCCCGCAGCAGGCGGGGGACACCAGGAGCATGACGGACTCCGGGATCAGGAGCCCCGCCCTTTTCACCCCGAAGCCGATGGCCCCGGGGGAGTTATAGGCCAGGGTGGCCGGAGAGCTGTAGATCAGGTGGCAGCTGGGGATGAAGGGATCCGGGATCTGGTCCGGTCCCGCTCCATAGAGCTCCCTGGCTGTGATGCTGTAGGGCTGGTCATTCCGCATGTTTTCTCCGCCTCTCTCCGCTTTCATGAACTGACGAATTCTGCCCTGCGGGCGGCCGTCATCCCCTTCTCCGCCGGCGCCCCGCCCGCGGGAAGACCGTCGTACCGCTGCCGCCTCCGGCGTCCGCCAGCGGGAGGACCGTCACGCCTCCGCCGCCGGCGCTTTTCCGCCGTCCTCGTCCTCCAGCAGCGTCCGCGCCAGCCGGAAGAAGCACTGGCTCACCGGCAGATCCGGATTTCCCTGGATCACCGTCATGCCCTGGTCCTCATACTCATTAATGGCGTCGCTCCGCGGGATGTCCGCGATCACCGGGAAGCCCCGGGAGGCCGCGAAGGCCTTCACCTTTTCCTCCTCGTCCGGCACATTCCTCCGGTTCAGGACCACGCCCCGGACCCGGGCATAGCTTCTGTCCTCGAAATTCATCACCGCGTCGCTGATGTTGCCCGCGGCGTACAGCGCCATCTTTTCCCCCGAAGTCACGATCAGGATCTCGCTGGCGTAGCCCTCCCGGATGGGAGCGGCGAAACCGCCGCAGACCACGTCTCCTAAGACATCATAGAGAACGATGTCCGGGTCTTCTTTTTCGAAAAGCTCCAGGTCCTCCAGCAGCGAGAAAGTGGCGATGATCCCCCGCCCCGCGCAGCCCAGGCCAGGCGTCGGGCCCCCGGTCTCGATGCAGAGGACCCCGCCGAAGCCGACCTTCATGGCCTCCTCCAGCCCGGGCTCCTTATCATAGGCCCGCATGTAATCCATCACCGGCTGGAGGGGCTCCCCGCCCAGGAGGCTGATGGTGGAATCCGCCTTCGGGTCGCAGCCGATCTGGATGACCTTCTTCCCCAGCATGGCGAAGGCCGCCGCCAGGTTGGAGGTCACCGTGGACTTGCCGATCCCGCCTTTCCCATAGATGGCGATCTTCTTCATGCCTGTTCCTTCATCCGCTGAAGCATGGACTTGGCGTACACGTCCGGGATCCGGCCAAGCCGCCCGGTCAGGGCGTTAATCTGGTCCTGCCCCCCGTCCACCAGGAGAGAGATGACCGAGACCCCCCTTTCCCGGTAGGGGATCCCCATCCGGGCCACGATCAGGCCGCTGAAGTCATGGATCACCTCGTTCACCGCCTCCGCCTGGGTCAGGTCCTCCACCACGACGCCGACGATCCCCAGTCTCTTCTCTTCGCTCATGACGATCTCCTTTCTTTCTGACAAAAAATCCTTCCCGGGCTCGGGAAGGATCAGAATGCGGTCCGCATCCTCCGCTTCCCGCTCGGATCACCTCACGGTCAGATGGAATGCTTATCTATCTGTATTTTATCATCCGCACAAGGACTGTCAAGGCCAGGGGCGGGCGGTTCGAGCCAGTTGATCTGACCGATCCGGCCGACCCGCGACCCGCGGCGGCAATCTCATTCAGGCTCAGTTTCCGTCTGTTTTCGCTCCGCGCTGTCCGCCCTCCTCCGGTCGCCGCGGTCCACCACGATCCGGCAGCCCACGGTCCGCATCCGGAGGTCCAGGCAGTTTCTGCACATGACCGGTTCATCATCCATGCAGATCTTATTATCATACAGCTCATACTGATGGCGGACCCGGCCCGGCGAAAGATTCGGCATGACCACATTCGCGCCGGCGGCCACCCCCTTCTCCCTGCCCCGGGGATCGATGGTGCCCAGGGCGGTGGTGGCGGGCAGGAGAACATCGGGACAGAGCAGGCGGATCAGAGACAGAAGATAGAGGGTCTCCTCCAGGGTCCCCGCGGGCTGGTCCCGAAAGGGGGTGTCCCTGTGAGGGATGAAGGGCCCGATCCCGCACATGTCCGGCTGGAAGGTTTCGATCAGCTTCAGGTCCTCCGCCAGGTCACGCGCGGTCTGGAAGGGGGACCCCACCATCATGCCCAGGCCCACGGCGTATCCGATACCCCGGAGGACGCAGAGACAGGCCATCCGGTGCTCCCAGGACATGCTGGCCGGATGGAGCTTCCGGTAGTGGGCCCGGTCCGCGGTCTCATGCCGGAGGAGATAGCGGTCCGCCCCCGCGTCGAAGAGGCGCTGGTAGCTGTCCCTGGACCGCTCTCCCAGAGACAGGGTCACGGCGCAGTCAGGGAATTCCCCCTTCACCCGGCGAACGATGGCCGCCATCCGGTCATCATCATACCAGCCGTCCTCTCCCCCCTGGAGAACGAAGGTCCTCATGCCCAGGCCGTAGCCCGCCTCACAGCAGCGGAGGATGTCGTCCCCGGTCAGCCGGTAACGGGCGACCTCCTGGTTGGAGCGGCGGATCCCGCAGTAATAGCAGTCATTCTGGCAGATATTCGTGAATTCCACGATGCCCCGTACGAAGACCCTGTTCCCGTAGTTCTCGTCCCGGACCCGGGCAGCCCGCGCCGCCGCCGCAGCCCGAAGATCTGCCCCGGTCTCTCCCCGGCCGGCCAGGATCAGGGCCTCATACTCCGAAAGAGAAAGGCGGCGTTCCCGCTCCAGCCGTTCGATCAGTTGTTCAGCGCCCGTCATCGTCATACCTCATATATTTCCCGTCAAAGGAAATTGAAACAGGGGCTTGCCGTACCCGTTCGAGACCGGCCGGACCCGGCGGATTGCCTCTTTCCGCCGGGCCCCAGGCCTCGCCGGATGCCGGGCCCGCTCTTCCTACTCCTGGGCCTTCAGGGACTCCGCCATGGGGATCTTCCGGAGCCTGCCCCGGACCACGCCCACGATGACCAGGCTGAAGACCATGGTCAGGAGGAAGGCCAGGAGATAGGAGGCCGGATGAATGACCGGCGGATACAGGATGTGTTCCACCCGGATCTTCTGCATGATCATCCGCTGGAAGAAGGCGCCGAGGGGCAGCCCCAGCACCGACCCGAACACCGACAGGATCAGGTTCTCCCGAAGAGCGTACCGGGCCGTCTCCCGGTCTGTGAAGCCCAGGACCATGACCGTCGCGATCTCCCGTTTCCGTTCCGCCAGGTTGATCCCGGTCAGGTCGAAAATGACCACGAAGGCCAGGAGGGCCGCGAAAGCCACGATGACCCAGATGATGCTGTTCAGGCTCTCCGTAGCCTGGTCCGTGTCCCGCCGGGCCTGGTCCGTCCGGCTGCAGGACCGGACGCCCGGAAGCGCCATAAGCTTCGAAGCCGCCTCTCCGCGGTCTCCCCGGACGAAGGCGAACAGGCAGTCGGTCTCCCCCCGCGCCCGAAGGTAGGCTCCGTCTCCGCCTGAAAAAATCACGATGGTCCCCACATAATTCCGGAAGATACCGGCTACCCGGAAGGTCCTCTTCGTTCCGCCGGACCAGAGGGTGATCCGGCCTCCCTTCCGGACCCCCGCCTCCTGGGCGGCCTTCTCGCAGATCAGGACCTGACCCTTCTCCGGGAGTGACAGGGCCTTCCCATCCGGCGTCTTCAGGTTCCAGCAGGTCCGGAATTCCTTCTCTGACGCTCCCGGAAAGGCCAGGAAGTCCACCTGGTCCAGCCGGGAACCGTCCTTCTTCCGAAGTTTCCCGGTCTGGGAGACAGCGGCCAGAGCCCGGAAGCCGGGCAGAACCGCCTTCGCCTCCTTCGCGACCGTCTCAGCCTGGCCTTCCCCGGTCCCGACCCTCAGGTCATACTTCTGGATCCGGCCGAACTGGATGTCCCCTACTCCTACCATGGAATCCCGGATCCCGAAGGCCATCAGGATGTGCCCTGAGCAGCAGGCGATCCCGACCAGCATCATGAGGAACCTTTTCTTATATCGAAACATGTTCCGGAGGGTCACCTTCTGGAGGAAGGAGAACCGCCGCCAGAGGGGCCCGATCCGCTCCAGCAGGATCCGCCGCCCCGCCTTCGGGGCGGGCGGGACCAGGAGGGCCGCCGGTGTCTGCCGGAGGGTCTCCCGGCAGGTCAGCCAGGTCACCAGAAGCAGGAGGCCCAGGACCGCGCCCAGGGTCAGGAGGGCCAGGGGCAGGCTGAAGTAGTAGCGGAGGGGGAGAAAGTCATAGACGACGCTGTAGGCCCACCAGAGGAGCCTGGGGAAGAAGAGGGTCCCGACGAAGAAGCCGGCGGCCCAGCCCAGGACGCCCGCCAGCCCCGCGTAAGCGAGGTAGCCGCCTGTGATAGACGCCTCACTGTAGCCCAGGGCCTTCAGGGTCCCGATCTGGATCCGCTCCTCCTCTACCAGCCGGCTGACCGTGGTCATGCAGACCAGCATGGCCACCAGGATGAAGAGAAGGGGAAAAAGATCCGCGATTCCCGCGACGAGCCCTGTATCATTCTCGAAGGCCCGGTAACCGGCATTCTCCGCCCTGCCCAGGACATAGACCTCCGGTTCGGACAGACCCCGCATCTTCAGGATGTCTTCCGGAGAGACCAGATAGGTGAGCGGCGACTTCTCACGGACCTCCGCCAGCATCTTCCGCCAGCGGCTGCTGGCCTGTTCCTCCGCCGTCTTTCGGACCTGCTTCTTCACCTTCTTCGCCAGAGCCTGATAGTCCTCCGAGTAGACCAGGGGCTGGGCTTTCATCCTCAGGAGGATCGAGGTATAGGGCTGGTCCTTCTGAAAGGCGGCCGCGGGCACCAGCAGGAAGCCCTTCAGGCTCCCGTCCCCGATGTCGGTGGTCCCCCGCTGGCTCCCCAGCCAGGCCGGGCTCTCACAGAGTCCCACCAGCGTGAACGAGGTCCGTGTGAAAGCCTCCTTCGAGGTCTTCTCATTCCCCGCCGCGATGGAAATGGTCTTCCCCAGGTCCTTCTCGCTGAAGGCCCGGCTGTCTCCCAGGGCCTCGCCCGCGGACCGGGGCATCCGGCCCGCCTTCAGGCTGGGCAGGTCTGTTTTCCGCCCGATCTGGGATACCCGGTAGGCGCCAAGACGCCCGGAGGTGGAGAGGATCAGGTCCCGGGACCGGCTGCCCTCGGCGGACCGGATGCCGGCGACCTTCCCGAGGACGCGGACGTCCTCCCCTTCGAACCCAAGCGTCGAAGCGACCTCGAAATCATGAAAACGAGTGGCGACAGTGAACTCCTGGAGGGTCCCCGCCATGGTCCTCTTGCACACCTTCAGACCCGCGAAAAAACCTGTTCCCAGGGCCGCGATCAGGAGGATGGCGAGGAACCGGCCCAGATGGGTCCGGATCCTCCGGACAGCGACCCTTCTCATACCGGCCCGGGTCACCATTCGATCTCCTCCGCCGGGACGGGATCCGGATTCCGGTCATTGCCCACGATCTCCCCGGACCGGATCCGGATGACCCGGTCGGCCATGGGGGCGATGGCCTGGTTATGGGTGATGAGGAAGGTCGTGACCCCCGGCCGGCGGCCGCCAGGAGCTTCAGGACCGTCTGGCCGGTGGCCGCGTCCAGCGCGCCGGTGGGCTCATCGCAGAGCAGGAGCCGGGGCCGCTTGGCCACGGCCCGGGCGATGGCCACCCGCTGCTGCTCGCCGCCGGACAGCTGGGCAGGAAAATTTTCCAGCCGGTCCCCGAGGCCGACCTGGGCCAGAGCCTCCCAGGGGTCCATGGCGTCTGGGCTCAGCATGGCCGCGATCTCCACATTTTCCTCCGCCGTCAGGTTGGGCATCAGGTTGTAGAACTGGAAAACGAAGCCCACCTCCCGCCGCCGGTACTGGATCAGCTCCTTCTCCGTCAGCGCGGACACCTCCCAGTCCTCCAGAAAGATCTGCCCCCGCGAGGGCCGGTCCATGCCGCCCAGCAGGTTCAGAAGCGTGGTCTTCCCCGCTCCGGAAGCGCCGAGGATCACGCAGAGCTCCCCCTCCTCCGCCTGGAAGCTCACGTCACGCAGGGCGTGGATCTCGACATCCCCCATCTGATAGGTCTTCCATACATGCTGAAAGGTGATCAAGCCAGCCATGTCTGTCTCCTTATGAGCGTCCGCGCTTCTCCGCCGCTTCAGGCGGATTCACATCCGATATCTTTCCCGCGATCCAGGCCAGGGCCATGGTCAGGACCATGTCCGGGAAGGTGCTGCCGCAGGGCAGGTCTACCTTCAGAAGGAGGCGGTAAAGGATGAATCCGATCAGCCAGACGGCCAGGCTCACCCAGCTGAAGGCCTGGCCGCTCCGGTCCTTCTTCAGGAGGAAGTAGTCGGCGATCAGAATGGCGATCATGGGCGCGAAGACCGATCCGATCAGGTAGAGAAAGTTCGTGATGTCGTCCATGGGCAGGAAGATGGCCAGGACTGTGCCGGCCACGGTGATAAGCAGAGCCGCCTTCTTCCCGTCGATCTTCCGCGAGATGGACTCGCAGGAGATACCGGCGGAATAAGCGTCCAGGAAGGTGGTGGTCACCGTGGACAGGATGATGATCAGGAGGCCGGCCACGCCCAGGCCCGCCTTCAGCATGATGGAGGCCAGATCCGTGGTGCCGGCGAAGATGGCGGCCCCCATGCCGATCATGAACATCCAGGTGCTGACCAGGCCGTAGCTGACCGTGCTGACCATGGTGGCGGCGAACGGCTTCTCCGCCGTCCTCGTATAGTCACTGATCAGCGGCATCCAGGACAGGGGCATGGACACAGCCAGCTCCACGGCCGCCCCGAAGCTGATGGGGTCGCCGCCGGCTGCCGTTCCCCGTCCACGGAATATGACCACGCAGAGAACGATGGAGAGGATGAAGAGCGCCGCCATCGTGATGGTATTAATCTTCCCCAGGTTGGTGATCCCGATCAGGATCCAGACCAGGATCAGACCGCCGATGACCAGGGCCCAGAGCCAGTGGCCCGTTTTGAAAATGGCGTTGGCCGTCAGGGCGCCGTCATAGATCATGATGGCCGTCCAGCCCACCAGCTGCAGGATGTTCATGGCCGCGAACCAGAGGCCGCCCTTCGACCCGAAGCTCATCTTCGTGGTCTCCATGGCGCTCTTTCTCGCCTGGGCCCCGATATAGCCCGCGAAGAAGAGAAGGACACAGCCGATCACGTGGCCGAGCAGGATGGCCAGGAACCCCTTCCGGAACCCCAGGCCCCCGATATAGGTCCCGGTAAGGATCTCCGCGATGGAGACCCCTGCCCCGAACCAGATCAGGCCATTCTCGAATACTGATGTTTTTCTTTCCTCCATCAGTACTCCCCCTTCACGGCGAAAGCGTGATCCATGGGCCCGGATCCCTTCCCCAGGTCCAGCATGGCGTTCAGGGCGCCGGAGATGAAGACCTTCCCCTTCTCTACCGCCTGGTCCAGAGGCATCCCCTTCGCCAGGTTGGAGGCGATGGCGCTGGACAGGGTGCAGCCCGTCCCGTGGGTATTGGGATTGTCGATCCGCTTCCCATAGAACCAGCGGGGGCCCTGCCCGTCGTAGAGCAGGTCGTTCGCGTCGTTCAGCTGGTGGCCCCCCTTGCAGAGAACCGCGCAGCCGTACTTCTCATAGATGGAACCCGCGGCGTCAATCATATCCTCGCTCGACTTGACCTTCCGGCCCGCCAGGACCTCCGTCTCCGGGATATTAGGCGTGATGATGTCCGCCATGGGGAGAAGCTCCGAACAAAGGGTCGCCACCGCGTCCTCTGAAATCAGCCTGGACCCGCTGGTGGATACCATGACCGGGTCCACTACGATGTTCCTGGCCCGGTACTGCTTCAGCTTCTCCGCGATGCAGCGGATCAGGCCGCTGGAGGAGACCATGCCGATCTTCACGGCGTCCGGATAGATATCCGTGAACACGGCGTCCAGCTCCTCCGCGAGGAAGCCGGGCGTCACCTCCATGATGTCCGTTACGCCGGTCGTGTTCTGGGCAGTCAGGGCCGTGACCGCGCTCATGGCGTAAACGCCGTTCACGGTCATGGTCTTCAGATCAGCCTGGATCCCGGCGCCTCCGCAGGAATCGCTCCCCGCGATCGTCAATGCGGTTTTCTTTTTCATGATTACCCTCCGAAAAAACGCATGATTTTCTATAGCGGCAGAAGGTGGTGCCCCCAATCTGCCGCTTCGTGATAATTGATGATATTAAACAAATTTCAACTTGACGGGCGGTCTTCCGCCCGACCGGCCTCAGCCCTCCGCCTGCCCGATGACCGTCACCTGGCAGCCCGCCTCCCGGGCGGCCCGGATGGCGAAATCCGAGTCCTCGTAGACCATGGCCTCCGCCGGCTCCACGTCCTCCAGGTCGCAGACCGCCCGGAAGATGCCGGGCCCGTCTTTCCCCAGGCCAAGCCGGCCGGAGGTATAGATCTGGCTGAAATATTTCAGGAAGCCCAGCCGCTTGAAGGCGGCCTTAATCAGCCCCTCGTCCGAGGTCGAAAGCACGACCAGGGGCGCGCCGGAAGCCGCGGCCATCTTCAGTCTGGCCTCCGCCCCCGGCATGGCCGGGACTTCCTCCTCATAGCCCTTCCGGATCATGTCCAGAAAGCCCCGCTGGATCTGGGCCGGCGTCTCCCGGATGCCCAGTTCCTCGTGGAACCACCTGGCCGACTCGTCGATGGTCAGGGTCTCCAGCCGCTCGTCCAGGTCCCCGGGGATCGTCCCCCCATGGGCCTTCAGATAGTTTCGTCCTAAATTCTCCCATAAGGGCATGGAGTCCAGCAGGGTGCCGTCCACGTCGAAGATATGCAGTCTGATCACTTGACCACGTCCTCCGCCGCCGCCCGCAGGGCCCTCGTGGCCGCCGCCGGGTCCTCAGAACCGTAGATGGCGGAGATCACGCAGATCCCATCCAGGCCCATACCGGCCAGTTCCCGGGCATTCTCCGGATTGATGCCGCCGATGGCCACCACCGGGATGGAGACCGTGTCGACGATCTCCTTCAGAACCTCGAAGGGGACCGTCCCGTCCACGGCCTTCGTGTCGGTGTTGAACATGGCCCCGACGCCGATATAATCCGCGCCGGCCTTCTCCGCGGCCACCGCCTCCTCCAGATTCCCGGCGGAGATGCCGATGATCTTATCCGGGCCCAGGATCTCCCGGGCCTCTTCATAGGCCATATCGGACTGGCCCACATGGACCCCGTCCGCGTCCACGGCCTTCGCCACCCGGACATTATCGTCCAGAACGAAGGGCACATGATATTTCGCCGCCACGGCCTTCAGGGCGAGCGCTTCCTCCTTCAGCGTCTCGTCATCCGCGTCCTTCTCCCGGAGCTGGAGGAAGGTGGCGCCGGACCGAAGGACTTCCTCCGTCTGCTCCGCCAGGGTCTTCTCCTTCAGCCAGCGGCTGTCTGTGATCGCGTACAGCAATAAGCTTTTCTTATCCATTCAATTCTCCTCTGTCCATGTCTCTACCGGGTGAAGAAGGGGGCGTACTTCGCCGCCAGCAGGATGGCTTCTACCATGCTGACACTGCTGACGATGTTTTTGCCCGCGATGTCGAAGGCGGTGCCGTGGTCCACGGAGGTCCGGAGGATGGGCATGCCGTTCGTGATCGAGATGGTCTTCTCGAAATCCAGGGTCTTCGTCGCGATATGGCCCTGATCATGGTAGAGGGAAAGGACGGAATTATACTTTCCCATGGCCGCCTGATGGAAGACGGAATCCGCCGGGACCGGCCCCTTCACGTCATAGCCTTCCTTCTGCAGCTGCTCCACGGCCGGCGCGATCTCATTCACTTCCTCCCAGCCGAAGAGACCGTGCTCGCCGGAATGGGGATTGAGGCCTGCCACCGCCATGGTGCCGCCCTCTACGCCCAGCTTCCTCAGCGCGTCTGTGCAGCGGTGAACATAGTCGATGATCCGGTCCTTCTTAATCTGGTCCAGCATGTCCCGCATGGACAGGTGACGGGTCAGGAAGAAGACCCGGAGCCCGTTGGTCTCGAACATGGTCAGGGGATCCTCCGTATGGGTCAGGGCCCCGAAGATCTCCGTGTGACCGATATAGTTGACGCCGGCGGCGTGAAGGGCCTCCTTATTAATAGGCGGGGTCGCCACCGCGTCGGCCTTGCCGGCCAGTGTAATCTCGATGCTCTTCGCGATGTAATCATAGGCCGCCTGGCCGCACATGGCCTGGACCACGCCGAACTGGAACTTCTCAGGATCGATGTTGTCCAGGTCGATCAGGTTCAGGATTCCGGGGGTGTAATCCCCCTCTTCCGGCTCTTCCACCACCTTCACGGTGAGGGGGACGCCGGTGATCTTCACAGCGTTCTCGAAGATCCGTTTATCACCGATGACGATGGCGTCGGCCGTCTCCTGGACCTTCGGATCCGCCAGGGCCTTCACGACGATTTCAGGACCTACGCCCGCGGGATCTCCGCTGGGGATGGCGATCAATGGCTTTCTCATGGTTCTTTTCCTTTCTCCTCTTCCCGCACAGATCAGATGTGCAGCTTCTCCTTCAGGTAGGTGATGCAGCGGTTGATGGCGCCGGCCGCCCCCTGGCTGCCGCCCTTTGTCACAATATAGGTCCCCTGGTAGGGGCCGCCCTGAAATTCCCCGAAGGCGGCCAGGGGCAGGACCTCGTCCTTCAGCTGGAGGCCGGAGGTCCCGAAGGCCTCGCAGACGGACACGGTGATGTCGCCGCCGCTGGTATACAGGGCCTTAAACGAGGGATCTCCCTGGAAGACGCGGAGGGCGATCTCCCCGAAGGACTTGTTGATGATGCCGGTGACCTGGTCCAGGGTCTTCCCCTGCGCCAGGTAGGGACGGAAATCGATCCGGTTCTCCGGATAGATGCCGTCGCCGGTGACCGTGGAGACCAGGTAGAGGTCGCTGACCGACAGGATCTCGTCGGAGACCCGGAGGACCTCCGCCTGCCGACGCTCTTCGCTCTCCAGAAGCTCCTTCGTGTTTACGAAAACATTATGGGTCTTCTGGGAGGACAGCCACAGCTCTTCCATCTGTTCCTTCGCCATGGGATGGACGCTGCCCACCACCGCCAGGATCCGGCTCTTCTCCACCTGGTGGGAGGGCGTGATCAGCTTCCGGGACAGGGTGGCCGTGAAAACGCCCGGGTCCACGCAGATGGTCTTCAGCCCGCTGGTGATCACGGCGTCAGCGATCAGGTCCACGTCCTCCTGGGTCACGCAGTCCAGGCAGATGATCCGGTTCCCCTCCTGAACCCGGGCCCGGATGATGTTGGCCAGGTAATGCTTGCCGTGCATCAGGTCATTCATGGTGATGACGCAGACCGGGTATTTCGTCTGGGCCCGCACCACCGCCGCCACCTCTGAGGTTTCCACAGGGGATTTCGGGTCGATGGCGATGCTGGTCTTATGAAGGGGGATCCCGTCGACCAAAAGATAACCGCCGCTGACGATCCTGCCGGTCTGCGGGAAGCAGGGGGCGCAGATGGCCACATAGTCCTCTCCCAGGCAGTCCAGCATGGCGTCCGTCTCAGCGCCCAGGTTCCCCCGGAGGGTGCTGTCGATCCGGTGGGCGTAGACCTTCACCCCCTCCCCCATCAGGCGCCGGGTGGCCCGGAAGACCCGGTCATAGGCCTCCTCCGGGGAGATCCCCCGGCTGTCGGTGGGCTGAATCACGCAGTCGCACCGCTCCACCTCCCCGGGTTCGATGGCCCCGGGGTTCAGCACCGTGAAAGCGCTGTAATTCATCTTCGTCATCAGGACGCCTGTAGAATTCCCTCCCGTCAGGTCGTCCGCGATCACTACACACTGGGCCATAACGTCCTCCTTCCGGCCGCCGCCCTGCTTCCGACTCAGTAACTCGTCTTCTCATTATACCGCAGGAACGAAAAAAACCGGCGGAAATTTCAGAAATTCCGCCGGAAGAGACCTGTTTCGATTCACCTTTCCCGAAGTCCGGGGAGAATGGCCGCTCCCCAGGCCTGGATCAGCCGGTCCAGGGACCAGGCCGCGTTGGCCGGGCTGGAAGAGGGCAGCTTAACCGCCGGGATCCCCAGCGCGGGATAGGTATATTTCATATACAGGGAATGGGCCTTCCCCCCATTCACGAAGATCCGGTCTCCCACCCGGCTGTTCTCCAGGATGGGCCGGAGGTCCGTGACCGTCACGTCCCGGATGCTGCTGTCGCTGGACCCGGTGATGGTGCAGGCCTGGATCACATCCCAGACCGCGATGTGGTGACGGAGGAGGAACGCCTTCCGGGAAGCCTTTGTCTCCCCCGCGTCTTCCCCGAACAGGGCGCTCATGATCTTCCAGAACCGGTTCTGAGGATGACCGTAAAAAAATTCCTGCTCCCGGGACTTCACAGAGGGGAAGCTGCCCAGGAGCAGGAACTCTGAATCCTCATCGTAGACGGGGTCGATCATGTGGGTGAGCCGGACAGGCTCCATCACAGGGTCAGTCCGCCTTAATCTCGTGGAGCCAACCCTCCGGCGCCTCGATACGGCCGCTCTGGATGCCGGTCAGGGTGTCATAGAGCTTCTGGATGACGGGACCCGGATGCTCCATGCCGCTCGGGAAGACGATGTCCTCACCATGGTTGTCGATGATGCCCACAGGGGAGATGACGGCGGCGGTGCCGCAGAGACCGCATTCCACGAAATCCGGAACCTCGGCCAGGGTGACCTCCCGCTGCTCGGTCTTCATGCCCAGGATATGCTCAGCCACGTACATGATGGAACGACGGGTGACAGAGGGCAGGATGGAATCGGACTTCGGAGTGACCACGGTGCCGTCCTTCGTCACGAAGATGACGTTCGCGCCGCCGGCCTCCTCGATCTTCGTCCTGGTCGCCGGATCCAGATAAATGTTCTCGGCGTAGCCCTCCGCGTGGGCGTGGACAGAGGCATAAAGGCTCATGGCGTAGTTCAGGCCGGCCTTAATATCGCCGGTCCCTCTCGGGGCCGCGCGGTCGAAATCAGAAATCTTCACCTTAATCGGCTTGGCGCCGCCCTTATAGTAGGGGCCGACAGGCATGCAGATCATCCGGAAGATATATTCGTCAGCGGGAGCAACGCCGATGACGGCGCCGGAACCGAAAACATACGGACGGACATACAGGGTCGCGCCGGAACCGAAGGGCGGCACGTACTCGATGTTGGCCTTCACCACTCTGTCCAGGGCCTCCATGAACATCTCCGGCGTGACGGCAGGGATCTCCAGCCGCTTGCAGGAATTGTACATCCGCTCCGCGTTCAGGTCCGGACGGAAGGTAACGATCCGGCCGTCCTGGGTGGTATATGCCTTCAGGCCCTCGAAACAGGACTGGGAGTACTGAAGCACACCAGCGCACTCAGAGATCCTGACGTAAGGATCCTCGCTGAGCTGCATCTCGCCCCACTTCCCATTTTTATACTCACAGACGGCCCGGTACGGAAGATCCGTATATCCGAACCCCAGATTCCCCCAGTCGATGTTCTTCGTCATTTCTGACTCGCTCCTTTCAATAATCTCCGATATTGGTTCACGCACCAAATTTGCTTGAACGAATTTAGTTATACACCCAACAGAAACTTTTTTCAACCGTTATTTGCACGAAAGCGTATTTTTTATACAAAGGTCCTTCGGCAGGGCGGCCGCCGCGCCTGTTTTCACGGCCGGAAAAAGCCGACATGCCTCCCCCCGGCGGGATGCGGTCCGCCGGAAGGAGGCATGTCAGCCGTTATATGCTCGATGGTTTCATGAGGAGGCGTTCGTCAGGAGGCGTTCGTTGTTTCCGCCCTTCGGCGGGCCGGATGGGATTTCCCCGGGGGGCCTCAGCCATCCGACAGCCGGGTGAATCTTCTCTACAGGGTCTCTTTCACCGCCTGGAAGGCCTGATCCAGATCCCAGATGATGTCCTCAGCGGTCTCGGTGCCGATGGAAAGGCGGATGGTATTCTGATGGATATCAGCCTCTTCCAGCTCCTCATCGGACAGCTCCGCGTGGGTCGTGGTAGCCGGGTGGATGACCAGGCTCTTCACGTCGGCCACATTGGCCAGCAGGGAGAAGATTTTCAGATGATCGATGAAGGTATAGGCTTCCTCCTGGCCGCCCTTAATGTTGAAGGTGAAGATGGAAGCGCCGCCATTGGGGAAGTACTTCTCATACAGGGCGTGGTCCGGATGCTCCGGGAGAGATGGATGGTTGATCTTCTCGACCAGGGGCTGGGTCTTCAGGTACTCGATGACCTTCTTGGTATTTTCCGCGTGACGGTCCAGTCTCAGTGACAGGGTCTCCAGGCCCTGCAGGAGGATGAAGGCGTTGAAGGGAGAAATGGTCGCGCCCGTGTCTCTCAGCAGGAT